>VGZO01000027.1 GCA_016872555.1 Planctomycetota bacterium | reverse complement strand
GCGTTGGTGGCGCCTGTCCGGCGGATCGGCGCCCGGCCATCCTGGCCCGGGCGGGCTTTTTTTTGCGCCGGCCATCCGGGCCGGCGTTGGTGGCGCCTGTCCGGCGGATCGGCGCCCGGCCATCCTGGCCCGGGCGGGCTTTTTTTTGCGCCGGCCATCCGGGCCGGCGTTGGTGGCGCCTGTCCGGCGGATCGGCGCCCGGCCATCCTGCCGGGAGCCGGGTGCGGATCGTGTGAAGGCCGTCACTGGCACGGAAAAAACGCTACCAAAACGCATGGTTTCCATTTTCCAGAAAGTGGAAAGTATGCTGGTGTCATGCAACCTCATCTTCATCCCCAAGACATCGTCGTTGCCCTGAAACTTGCCCTGCACCCAGGGCTCACGATTCAAAAGCTTGCCGACTCGCTCGACCTCAGCCTGTCCGCGGTCCACCGCTGCGTGACCCGGGCCAAGGCGGCCGGCCTGCTCCGTGGCACCCGCCTCCCGGTCCGCCACGCGATCCTCGAGTTCGTGCTTCACGGCCTGCGGTATGCCTTTCCGGTCGTCCGCGGCAGCATGACGCGCGGCATGCCGACGGCCCATGCGGCACTGCCGCTTTCGGAACTGATCCACGCCGACCTCGATCCGATTCCCGTCTGGCCCGACGCCCAGGGGGAGGCCCGCGGCGCGGCGATCGAGCCGCTCTATCCGTCAGTGCCCGCGGCCGCAAGGAACGACCCGCAGCTCTACCAGTGCCTGGCCCTCATCGACGCCCTCCGCAGCGGCCGAGCCCGCGAGCGGAACCTCGCCACGGAACACCTCACGAGGCTGCTCGATGGCTGACCGGGTCTCCGACAACGTGGCCATGCTGATGCAGGTCGCGGATCGCCTCGGCCCGCTCCGGGAGCGGCTGGTGTTTCTCGGCGGCATCGTCACCGAGTTTTTCATCACCCAGCGAGGCGGCCCGGGGCCACGACAGACCAAGGACGTGGACGTGGTCATCGATGTCGTGAACCTCGGCGAATACTCCGAGATCCTTCGCGAGCAGCTCGTGGCCCTGGGACTCCGCGAGGACACCCGCGAAGGCGCTCCTGTCTGTCGCTGGATCCTCGACGACGGCATCGTGGACATCATGCCCACGGGGGGCGAGATCCTCGGCTTCTCGGCCGAGTGGTACCCCTTGGCCTACGAGACGGCGACGCCCTTCACGCTGCCCGACGGCACGGTCATCCGTCTCGTGACGCCCGCCTGCTTCGTCGCCACGAAGCTCGCGGCCTTCGGCAACCGCGGCCGCCGCAACCCGATGGCCAGCCACGATCTCGAGGACGTGATCGCCGTGATCGACGGGCGGCCGGAGATCATCGCCGACGTTGCCGCGGCCCCGGCCGAACTGCGGGCCGCGATCGCCGCGCGGCTCGAGGCGGTCTTGGCTCTGCCCGAGGCGGAGGACGTGATCGCCCCCAGCTTCTGCCCGACGCCAAGAGCCAGGATCGCCTCCCGCTCGTACTCGACCGCATTCGCGTCCTGATCGCCGCCGCCTGACCGCCCCCGCAGCCGGAGCAAGCAGTTCCGCCGGTCACGGAAGGAGTATCGCAGCGTCCCATAGGGCGACACGCCGCGAAGCATCGCCGCCGCGAGACAGCGACGGCGACGCCCCGGCAGGGAGACAGCCCCTGCCGGGGCACACGCCGACCTCACTCCCATCCGCAATCAAAAGGGGACAAAGGGTCAAAGCGACAAAGCTCGCAGGCAACCGTCAGCGGCCGTGCCGGCGTCGCTCCAGGAGCGCCAGTCCACACACGATCAACCCCGCCACCAGGCGCGCTCCCGCCGCGTCGATCTCCGGTACGCCGGCGGGGCCGCTGACCGGACTTGCGAGACGAAAACCGAGGTAATTGCCTTCAACAAACGTGGGGGGCATGCCACTGACGGAGGACGACATGCTATACGCGAAAGAGCCCCAGGAGCCGCCCCGCTGCCCACGAGACGAGCCAGGGGTGCCGTCAAGATCGTTCCACTGCGTCACATTGCCGCTCTGGTCAAATGTGCCGTAGAACGACGCGGAGTTTGGGAAGGCGTCCACGTTCGTAAGGTAGTTCTGGGCCGATGAGAATATCCCCGACTGCGTCACTGAATACCCTGCACCCGTGATGTAATTCGCCTGATTCGTCCCGCTGCCGATATTGTTGCCCGGAGCAGTGTCGCTCTGCGTAGCGTAGGTGTAGTAGCCCGGCGAGCCCGGCCCGCCCTTTACTGGCGAGTAATACGCCGCCTTGTACCACTCGTTCTCCGTAGGGATGTAGAACGTGGCACCGGCATTCTTCGCCGGGGCCACACCGCTCGTCTGGCCGCCCACGAGCGTGTACGCTCCTGTCTCCGTGCTCCCCGACCCTTGGCCGTTCTGCATCCAGTTGGCAAACGGGCCGCGTCGAACCACGAGACGTACGTGACCGGTCGGTTTCCGCTGAAGCCGCCGTTGTTGATCACGCTGTAGGTGTGCGACCCACTGTCTCCGCTTCGCTGTATCCCGGCAATGTTCAGGTCGGTGGCCATACTCGAGTTGTAGAGCGAGTAGGGGTCGCTCTTGGCAGCGGCGTTCAGAAAGTCCGTGTACTGCTGGATCGTCACGCCGTACTTGCCGATCTGGTACGAGTCGGCGACGGCACCATAGCCTGTCGTGTCATTGGCATTTCCCGGGTTCCCCACCGTCACCATGTCGATCGTGACGGCGCGGGCTGCTCCGGCCGAGAGCGCGACCAGCACGAGCGCGGCCAGAGTCTTGAAGCAAAACGCATTCATCAGTCATTCTCCTTTGAAGAGTGGTCAAAAACGAAGACGCAGCAGATTCAGGAAGGCGAAACCGGGCGCAGCCGCTGACCACGGCACGAGGCGGTATCGGAGGCTTGCACGCGGGTGTCAGGTGGTCAGGCGGACTTCGGGAGTAACGAGGTGCACAGGCACGCACCTCGTCACGACACTCCCCCGGCGGCAGACGCAATCACCGCGCAGGCTCTCCGCGGGATATTCACCCCGGGGAAAACCCAAGCACCACCGGCAGACACGAGGAGAAAAACTCCCCGCGAGAAAAACGCCGGTCAGATTGCCGTCGGCAGCCGATGGCCGTCGCGACGGGTGGGTGCTTGCAGGAGCGGATCCGTGGTTCTCGAGCAGTATCTACCAGCCTCTTGGCCGGTAGGAGGTCGCACTGTCAGGACTACGGCACCACGGCGGTAAATCTGACGCCGGCTTTTTCGGCCGGCCGATTTTTCCAGCATCCGCTTTACGCAAGCCATTTTCTGGACTGGGTTTGCGATCCCTAACAATCCTGGCCGCGTCGCGGCCAGCCAGCCAAGCAACGGCCCGATGGCTCCGCCCCGTCGCCTTCACCATCGCCACCATCCCGGCCCGGACCGCGTCGGGCAGTCGCTCCCAGCACTCGACGACAAGCGGCGGGTCGGTCCGTGTCATCCCCACGCGCCGACGCCCCCATGTCAACGTGTCGAACTGCACCTGCGGATCAAAAACCACGACTGGCATCAGCTCTGCCACCACACGCTGGGTCGGTTCGCCGTCAGCGGCATCGACGACGACATCGACGTCACTGGTCGAACGGGGAACGCCGTAGATACTCGTGGCAAAGGCTCCGGTGAGCATGTGCTCGACACCGGCCTGCTCACAGGCGCTGATCACCGCCGCGGCAAGCTGTTCGACGGTCATCGCGGTACCTACTCGCTGTCGGCAGATGCACCGTTCGGCGGCAACCCGCTTCGCGCTCGCACCGACCGAAGTCGCTCCAAGCGCCTGCGAATCTCCCGCCAGGCGGTTGCTGCATCCGCCGTTTCCAACTCGGCCATCACCCCTTCGTGCATGCGCCTGAGAACGCCGTTGGTGAGGGCGAATGCCTCTGCCAGCCGCTGATCCTCGGTCAGCCGCCGGGCTCGGGCGACACGCGTTTGCAGCAACTCATGCTGCAGCCGTGCCAGATCGGCAGAAGAGTTGTCAGACGCAGCCGGGGCAGGTCGCATGACCGAATCTTATGCGAAAGAGCTGCCGGATAAAGCAGCGACCCTTCTGGAGATCGCGAGTGCAGAGGGGGGTCGTCTGGCGCCCCGGGGTCTTCTATCCCTCAGCTCGCGAGCGTCCCGGCTGCCGCCGGACGTAACCTCTCGATGCGGCTTCGATGGCCAGTCGCAGCCGTTCGGGATCTTCCGCATCGCGGCCGATCAGGGCAGGAAGATCGCGATACAGCCTGAGTTGGCCCGCTTCCGTCACAGCCGAGCGAGGATCGCTTCACCCAGCGCACGGGTTCCCACGGCCGGGCCGCCGGCGGCGATGTCGGCCGTGCGGATACCGGAGGCGATCGCCCCCTCCACCGCGGCTTCGATCTGTCGCGCCTCGGCCTCCATGCCGAACGAGTGGCGGAGCATGAGCGCCGCCGACAAGACCTGCGCACAGGGATTGGCTTTGTCCTGCCCGGCGATGTCGGGGGCCGTCCCGCCGGCCGGCTCGTAGAGCCCGAACGGGAAGCTGTGGCGATTCGCTCCGATCCCCAGCGAGGCCGAGGCCAGCATCCCGAGCGACCCGCAGACGACGGCCATCTCGTCGGAAAGGATGTCGCCGAACATGTTCTCCGTGAGCAAGACATCGAATCGCGCGGGGCGCAAGACGAGCTGCATCGCGGCGTTGTCGACGTACATCGTCGTGAGGCTGACGTCGGGGGCGAGCGACCGCACTCTCTCGCCGACCACCTTCCGCCAGAGCACCGAGGTTTCGAGGACGTTCGCCTTGTCGACGAGCGTGAGGTGCTTCCGCCGCGCCCGCGCCGCGGCGATCGCCACGTCGGTGATCCGCTCGATTTCCGAGCGGCGGTAGACCATCGTGTCGATCGCCTCGACGTCGCCATCGGGGCTGCCGTCGGCAGGCACCGGCCGGGTCGATTTGGCACCGAAATAGAGTCCCCCGGTCAACTCCCGGATGCAGACCATGTCGATCCCGTCGGGAATGCGGTCGGGCCGCAGCGGCGAGGTATCGACGAGGGCCGGGAGGAGCCGCCCGGGGCGCACGTTCGCGAACAGCCGGAAGTGCCGGCGCAGCGGCAACAGCGCTGCCCGCTCGGGCTGCTCGGAAGGCGGGAGGCCCTCCCACTTCGGGCCCCCGACCGATCCGAAGAGGATCCCATCGGCCGCACGGCAGGCTTCGAGCGTCGGATCGGGAAGCGCCTTGCCGTGGCGGTCGATCCCCGTGCCGCCGACGTCGCAGACGACGTGGTCCAGGGTGTGGCCAGACCGGCGGAGCACGGTCTCGAGGATCGGCAGGGCGACATCCATGACCTCGGGGCCGATGTAGTCGCCGGGCAGGACCGCGATGGAAAGTTTCATGCTCGGAATCGTAGCAGGCCATGATGACGAGCCCCACAGGTCCACGAGGACTCCGGCTCGGGGCCTGCCCCCACGGTCAAGCGCGAGCCCGGTGACCGTCCTGAAATCGACTCCCACGGTCGCGTTGGAAGGATGTCGACACCCCTGGGCGACCGTTGTCGTTATCTTTCTTGTTGCGATCGTCACCACGCTTCTTCCGATCGTCGCCTCGTCTGTTCGCGGAGATCCCGATGCGCCATCGCCACGCGGCCCGATACTCGCAATTGCATCTGGCGCGGCGAGCCTGGCTCGCCGCCTTCGCCTCGTCGGTAGCGGTCGCCTGCGCCGCCGAGCCGGCACCGGTGGGCGAGCGCGTCGCGCGGGTGTTCGTCCTCGCGGGCCAGTCGAACATGGAGGGTCAGGCCGTCGTCGATCTCGACGGGCGCGACTACAACGACGGCAAGGGCACGCTCGCCACGCTGTTTCGCGAACTGCCGTTCGCCACGCGGTTCGCCCACCTCCGCGGCACCGACGGCTCGTGGACCACGCGCGACGACGTGTTCGTCTCCTACCAGCGCGAGAATCGGCCGCTCCTCGCCGGCCCGCTCGGCATGGGCTACGCCGTCTACGGCGGACGGCACCACTTCGGGCCCGAGTTGCAGTTCGGCCACGTCGTCGGCGACTTCTTCGCACGGCGCGGCGAACCGGTGGTGCTCGTCAAGACCGCGTGGGGGGGCAAGAGCCTGTTTGCCGACTTCCGCCCGCCGTCGGTCGGCCCGACCACCGACACCCGCGGCAGAGACGTGCCGGCGCCGGGGCCGTATTACACGCGGATGATCGCCGACGTGAAAGAGGCCGTCGCCGCCGTGCCCGCGCTCGTGCCGGGCGTGCGCCGCGGGGAACTGACGGGGTTCGTGTGGTGGCACGGGTGGAACGACGGCGTCGACCCGAAACTCGCGATCCCGGCCTATGAAGAGAACCTCGCCGCCCTCGTCCGCGACGTGCGCCGCGACCTCGCCGCACCGGGGCTTCCGGTGGTCGTCGGCGAGCTCACCGGGCCGTGGGTCGACGCACCGCCGGAATGGGAACGCCTCCGCGCGTCCCAGAAGGCCGTGACGCAGCGCGACGAGTTTCGTGGTACGACGCGGTTCGTGCCGACGCGCGACTTCGTCCGCGCCCCGGAGCAGTCGCCGAATCCTGGCCACGGACATCATGAGTTCGGCAACGCCGAGACCTATCTGCTCGTCGGCGACGCCCTCGGCCGGGGCATGGTCGAGCTGCTCGATACGCGGCCCCGCTGAGCCCCGCTGCCCGGGAGCGGCGGTCCCGGCATGTGGTAGGATCCCGTCTCTGTCGGCGGGGGACGACGGCGATGACCGACGTGATCGTGATCGGGGCCGGGATCGCGGGGCTCGCCGCGGCGCGGGCGCTGGTCTCGAAGGGGCTCCGGGTGGTGGTCGTAGAGGCCCGCGACCGGACCGGAGGACGGATCCACACCCGCGAGCGATTCGATGCCGGCGCCCACTGGATCCACGGCACCGAGGGCAATCCGCTCACCAATCTGGCCCGCAGCGAGGGCCTCGCCACCTACTTCGTCGGTGGTGATTCGACCTACACCGGCGGCTGGGACCGGATCGTGTTTCCCGGCCACGACGACGACGAGATGGACAGGAGCATCGTCGCCGCCGACATGCTCTTCGACGCGCTCGACGCGGCCCGAGGCACCGCCGACCGCTCGCTCGCCGAGGCCGTCGAAGCCGTGCTCCCCGCGCTGGCGCTCGACGAGCCCCGTGCCCGCCTCGCCCGCTGGCACCTCCAACTGCTCGTGCGCGAAGACTGCGCCACCGACGCCGACCGGCTCTCGGCACGCCACTGGGACGAGGGATTCGAGGTCTATGGTTACGGCGACAGCATCCTCCTCGACGGCTTCCAGGCGCTCACCGACCGGTTGGCAGTCGGCCTCGACATCCGCCTGGGCACGGTGGTGCGTCGGATCGAGTATGGGCACGGCGGTGTCCGCGTCATCACCGACGGTGGCGAGCTGCGGGCGCGGCGGGTGGTGGTGACACTGCCGCTGGGGGTGCTCAAGGCGGGCCGCGTGGCGTTCGATCCACCGCTCCCGGTGGCAAAACAGCACGCCATCGAGCGCCTCGGTGTCGGCACGCTCGCCAAGGTCGGAGTGACGTTCGAACGGGTCTTTTGGCCAGCGCAGGTGTATGTGTTCGGCCTTGCCGACGGGGCCGGCGACGGCGCGACGGTGGCCGTGAGCAAGGCGGCGATCGACGGCACGCCGGTGCTCGTGCTCCTCGCCGGCGGCGCGCTCGGCCGCCGCGTCGAGGCGCTCGACGATGCCGCGGCGCGCGACTGGGCGACAGAGCAACTGCGGCGCACGTTCGGCGCGGGGGTCCCCGAGCCGATCGCGGTCTGCCGCACCGGGTGGTCGCTCGACCCGTTCGCGCTGGGGTCGTATTCGTTCATCGCCGTCGGCTCGAGCCCCGCCGACCTTGCCGCGCTCGCCGAGCCGGTGGACGACCGGCTGTTCTTCGCCGGCGAGGCCACCAATCCGACGCAGTGGGCCGTGGCTCACGGGGCGTATGTTTCGGGCCTCCGCGAAGCCGCCCGGATCACCGGCGATGCGGCGCTGCTGCCGCCGCGCAACTTCACCGAGAACCGGCGCTGGCGCGCCCAGCTCGGCCGTGCGAGCCGGTTTTTCAACCTCCGCATCGCCGCCATCGATCCCGACGAGCTGGCCAGGCGAGCCCGGCTGCTGTCCGGGTGCGAGCCATTTGCCGATATCGCCCCGGCCGAGGTGCGCTTGCTTGCCACGATGCTCGAGCCACGTTCCCTCGCCGCCGGCGACTGGCTGTGCCGCGCGGGGGACGACGCGGCAGGCGTGTTTCTCGTCGCCGCCGGACAGCTCGACGTGTTCGTCGCCGATCACGCCGAGCGCGTCCGCACCCACGGGCCTGGTGATCTGACCGGCGAATACGGTCTGTTTGCCGGACGGCGTCGGACGGCATCGATCAGGGCACTGTCGGCCGCGACCGTCTACGAGCTCGACTACACGCGCTTCGAACGCTTCCTGCTCGCCTTTCCGCAGGCCAGCCTGGCGCTGCTGCGCCGAGCGGTGACGGCGTTTGCGTGAGCGGACGCGGACTGCGACGCATACGCACGTGTCTGCCATCGCCGCTCGGGACCGATACCCGCCGACACGGGCCTTCACCGCACGCTATCGACGTGTGATCGGCTCGGCCTCTGGTTCCGATGTGAACGAGGTACACTTGACCAACAGGTCGGCCTTCTCACCCAAGGCGATGCACCGTGCGTCTTTCACTGGCAGACCGGCAACTGATTCGGCAAACCGTGGCCGCTCGGGCGGGGCCAGCGGCGGAGATTCGACTGTTCGGCTCGCGCGTCCGAGATGACCGTCGAGGTGGAGACATCGATCTGCTGGTCGACCTGCCGGATGCGGTTGCGAATCGGCTGCACCTGGAGTGCGAGATTGCCGCCGCCCTGGAACGGGCTTTCGACGGACGGCGAGTCGATGTCGTGATCGCCGCCCCGAATGTTCCGCACCTTCCCATCCATGCCATCGCCAGAGCGACCGGCATTCCCCTCTGACGTGTGGCGACGAAGCCGAATGACAGGCACGCCCGACGATCCTGACCGCATCCGCCTCCGCCGCCTGCTCGCCACCGCGGCGGCCGAGGAGCGGAATCTGCGCGATACCGACAGGCGGCTTTTCACAGCGGCATCGGCGGCAGATGTCGCGGCGGCTGCCGCGAGCGACCCGGTGATCGCCGAACGGGTCGAAGCCTTCGTCGCCCGGTTCAGTCGCTTCCAGGACATTCTCGGCGACAAACTTCTGCCGCTCGTGCTGCGAATGAGTGGCGAGGAGCCACAACCGGTCATCGGCAACCTCGACCGCGCGGAACGGTTTGGTTGGTTGTCCTCGGCCGACGACTGGCTGCGCGTGCGGAAGCTCCGCAACCGGATGGTGCACGAGTACGTCGACCTCGCCGCGGACATGGTGGCCGCCCTGGCAGAGATTCACGGTGCCGTTGCCACTCTGTGTGAATTCCTGGCACACGTTCGCTCCTACGCCCACGCTCGTCTCCTGTGAGCCCCCTCGTCCTCGTCGCCCTGCTCCTCGTTGCCGCGCAGTGCGCGGGCGCCACCGAGCCGCCGGTTGCCGCGGCGACACACGGTGCCCCAGCGCGCCCGCAGGTGGCCGTGGGTTACACGGCCCACGCCACGGCGCTCGCCGGCGGCCGGCTCGCCAACGTCGCCACCAGCCGGGCGCTGCTCCTCCTTCCCGACCGCGAGCCGGTGGAGCTCGTGCCGCACCTGGCCGCCGAAGCCGACTCATGGACGCAGTTCGCCGGCTGGTTTCCCGACGGTGCGACGGCGATCGTCGTCCGCGGCTGGGAGTCGCGCGACAACGCCGCCTGGGAGGAAGAGCACGGGCAGTTCCGCTTCCGGCCGGGCGACTGGCTCGTCGACACGTGGCTGCTCGACATGGCCACCGGCCGGGCCGACAACGTCACCGCGGTCGAGCGCGTGAGCGATTACAACAGCGGCCTGTTTGCCTGGCCGGGTGATCCGACGCGGCTCGGGTTCACGGCGCTCGTCGACGGCGTCTCCAAGCCGTTTGCCATGGACCGCGACGGACGGAGGAAGACCGACCTGGCCCGCGAGTCGCGCGGGTTCGCCTACGGTTTTTCCGGATCGCCCGACGGCAGCCGCGCGGCCTGGCACGAAAACTACCAGGTGTGGCTCGCCGACGCCGATGGCGGCAACCGGCTCAGGATCGACACCGGCCGGCCCTTCAACTTCGCCCCGTCGTGGTCCCCCGACGGCCGCTGGCTGCTGTTCCTCGCCGGCACGCATCACGACTGCCATCCGCACGTCGTCCGCTCCGATGGCAGCGGCCTGCGAAAACTCGCCGACCGCGGCGGCTACCGCGGCGTGACACAATTTCTCGACGTGCCCGACTTCCATGACGGGTCGAGCGACGTGCCGACCTGGTCACACGACGGCCGCGCCGTGTTCTTCACCGCCAGGGTCGACGTCCCACGGGCGGCTGGCGACGCCCCGCCGCCCCCCGAGACCGTCGAGCTGTTTCAGGTCCACCTCGACGGCGATGCCGAACGCAGACGCCTGACGACGTCACCGCCGGGCACGACGCACTACCACCCGCGCCCTTCGCCCGACGGAGCCTGGCTGCTGTATGGCTCGCGGCGCGCCGTCGCCGGCGGCATGGCGCGCAATCTGTTTGCCCGGCGGCTCGCCGACGGCATCGAGGTCCAGCTCACCGCCGAGCCCCCGGGGCGCGCGGCGATGCACGGCCACTGGCAGCCGGTCGCCGTCCGCCCCGCGCCGGCGCTCGTTCCCGCGGCGGCCGCGCCGGCGAAGTGAGCGACGCACCGAGCCGACGGGCGGCTCACTCGAACCCGGCGGGCCCCGCACCGCCGGGCACGGCTCCGGAAGCGAGACAGACCATCAGCACCGCGATCAACCACATGGCCCGCGTCATCGGATAGCCCTCCCCTACGGCGGCGGCATGGCCCCGATCACGCGCACCGCGCGGAATCCTACGGCGTATTGCTGCAGGGGGGAAAACCGGTTTCAACACCAAGGGCGTGTCGTCGTTCCCGGCACGTCCGGTCACGACAGGCTGCGGGACGGTGCCGCCACCGGAGCCCCTGCGATATCCTGGGTTCCATGAGTTTCCCGACCCGCCGCCGCGTCCTCCGCCGGGCTGCAGCCGCCGCCGCAGGCCTGGTCGCCGCACCGGCCGGTGCCCGCGATCCCGGCGCCGCGACACCGCCCGTCGATGCCCGGGCACTCGTCGCCCTTCGCGAAGCCCTCGACGGGTCGCTCGTCGCACCCGACGACGAGGCCTACGCTCTCGCCCGGCGCGTCTTCTACACCAATCCCCGCACCGCCACGGCACCGCGCGCGATCGTTCGCTGCGCGACCGAGGACGACGTCGCCCGCGGGATCGGGTTCGCGCGGCGCCACCGGCTCGAGATCGCCGTCCGCGCCGGGGGCCACGCCCACCTCGCCTGGAGCAGTTCCGACGGCCTCGTCCTCGACCTTTCGCCGCTGAAGCGCGTCGTCGTCGATCACGAGCGCCGCGTCGCGCACGTCGGCGCCGGGGCGCTCGGCGGCGAGGTCGCCCGGGCCTGCGCGCCGTTCGGGCTCGTGCCCGTGCTCGGGCAGTGCCCGGGGGTGGGGGCGACCGGCGTCACGCTCGGCGGCGGGCTCGGCTGGCTGTCGGGGCTGTTCGGCGCCAGCTGCGACAACCTCGTCGCCGCCCGGATCGTGACCGCCGACGCGCGCCTGCTCGAGGTCGACGCCGACACCGCGCCCGATCTCCTCTGGGGTCTGCGCGGCGCCGGTGCGAATTTCGGCGTCGCCACGACGATCACGCTCCGTCTCCATCCGCTCGGCGACGTTCTCGGCGGCGACGTCCACTATTCGGCCGCCCATGCCCGGCAGGTCGTCGCCGGGTTCGGCGATCTGATGGCCGGATGCCCGGACGCCTTCCAGGCGACGCTCAACCTCACCCCGGGCCCGCGCGGCCTGTTCGTCAGCTTCTCCCACGCCGGCGACGCGCGCGAGGGGGAGCGGCTGCTCGAGGCGCTGCGCCGGCTGGCGCCGCCGACCCGCGAGGCGGTGCGCAGGCAGCCGTTCGCCGACCTCGCGGAGAAGGCGGCGGCCACCAATCCGGGGAACACGCCGGCGCCGGTCGCCCGGGCGATCGAGACGGTGTACCGCGAGCGGATCGACGACGACCTGATCGGGATCGTCGTCGACCGGCTCGCGCGGGCCGCCCCCGAGACGGTCCTCGGCCTCAGCCACTTCATGCACGGCGCCGTCTGCACTGTCGATCCCGCGGCGACGGCGTTCCCCCACCGCCAAGCGCACTCCGTCCATCTCCGCCTCGCCACCACCTGGACCGACCCCGCCGAGTCGGCCGCGCGGTTCGCGGAAGGAGAGGAATGGCTGCGGCTCCTGCGCCCCGCGCGCGACGAGCGGATTTATTCCAACTACCAGACGTATGCGGCGCCGGCCGGCGCCGCGGCGATCTACGGCGTCAACCACCCCCGACTCGCCGCGCTCAAGGCACGGCATGATCCGGACAATCTGTTCCGCCGCAATGCCAACGTGCCGCCTGCGAGCGGATGAGGCATGCAACCGGCGTTGACCGCCCCCGGGCCGCCGTCCACCGTCGACCGACTCCCGTACCCTCGTCCCCCTGGAGGATCGTCATGGAAGCCATCCGCCCCTTCGTCGCAGAGCTGTGCATCCTCGCCGCATTGCTCTCCGCCGCCGCCAACCCGGTCCGTGCCGCCGAGCCGGTGCGGATGGGCTGCGGGACGATGACGTTCGACACCGTGCCCGGCTGGGGGCTCGGCGACGACGGCAAGTCGGTCCTCGGCTCGACCCATGGCGGCGTCGCGATCGGCCGCGACGGCACGATCTGGACCAGTTCGAGCCTCGGCCTGTTCGGCTTCTCACCCGACGGGAAAGTCGTCCGCCGATTCCTCGGCGATGCCTACTCCAACGTCCATGACCTGAAAATCGAAGCGGACGGGGACCGCGACTTCCTCTACGGTGCGCGGAACGTTGCCGGCGAGGGGATCAAGGTCGATGCGGTCAGCGGCGAGGTCGTGCTCCGTCTCGGGATCCCGGCCGAGTCGGGGCTGGGCCTCACGAAGTGGGCGCCGACGGCGATCACCGTCGCCCCCGACGGGGCGATCTTTCTCGCCGACGGCTATGCCTCGAATCACGTGTTCAAGTTCGATCGGACCGGAAAATACCTCGCCCACTTCGGCGTCAAGGGGAACGGACTGAAGGAGTTCAACACCGCCCACGGGATGACGCTCGACCCGCGCTACGATCCGCCCCGGCTGTTGGTCTGCGACCGCAACCACGAGCCCAAGGGACGGCTGGTCCACTACGACCTCGACGGGAACTTCATCGAAGAGGTGGTGACGGGCCTGGGGATGCCGACATCGGCACGCGTCCAGGGAGACTACGTCGCCGTTCCCGATCTTCACGGCCGGCTGGTGATCCTCGACCGGAGCAACACGATCATGGCCGTACTCGGACACAATCCCGACCCCGCGACCCGTGCCAATTTCAACGTGCCCCGGGACCAGTGGCGCGAGGGAATTTTCAGCGGCACCCATGGCTCCGCATGGGACGCCGAGGGAAACCTGTACGTCCAGGACTGGAACGTGTCGGGGCGGATCATGAAGCTCGTGCGCATGAAGTAGCGCGTTGCGATCGACTCCATCACGCGTCGCCCTGCAATGGCCGGAGATCACGGGGATCACCGGCCATTGCGAGGCTCGACGACCGAGAGCGGTCACGACAGGCGGGCGAGGGCCCGGAGAGCGTCGATCGCCCGTTCGGCACTGCCGAACTGCTCCACCACCTTCTTGGCCGCGATCAGATCCTCGATGCTGATCGCCGACTTGGCGGCCGCACGGCCAGCCGCCGGCTTCGGCCCCGTCGCCCGGGCCTTTCGCGCCCGGCGCTTGAAGCCGGCCCGCTTCAGGACCATCGAGCACTGCGGCGAGGAAACCGTGATCCCCTGCTTCTTGAGCAAGTCGATGATCGCCTTCGGCGAGATCTTCTGCCCCTTCGCCTTGAGCTCGTTGGCGACGCGGCGGATCTCCTCGGACTTGTTGATGTCTTTCTTTTCAGCCATGGAATTCACGGGACTCCGGGGGATGTGACAGACTTCGAAACCAGCAGCTCGTGCCGGAAGTGACGACCGGCCAAGCCAGATGATAGTTCACACGGGTCATCGGTCAACCGACCGGCAACACCGACCCTCGCCTCAGGGGATGTTTCCCCGGGCTGCCATGGAGCCCCGACATTATCACGACGTTCACACCGCGTGCAGAAACCCGTCAGCGGCGCCGCATGGCTTTACTCGACGGGCGCGAGCGGCGCCGGATCGGGATCGTCACCCACGGTGACCCCACGCAGCTGCGCCAGGGCGTTGGAAGCGGCCCGTTGCTCGGCTTCCTTCTTGTTACGACCCCAGGCCGGGGCGTAGCGGCGGGCACCGATCTGGGCCGACACCTGGAAGCTCTTGCTGTGATCGGGGCCGGTCTCCTCGACGACCTCGTAGGTGGGCGTGACGCCGTAGTCACGCTGCGCGACCTGCTGGAGGACCGACTTGTGATTCGACCCCTCTTCGCCGCTGGCGACCTTGAGAATTTCCGGTTCGAGGAGCCGGGTGACGAGGTCGCGCACCGGCTCCAACCCGGCATCGAGATACACCGCGGCGACGACCGACTCGAACAAGTCGGAGAGCACCGACAGCGGCACCTCCTGGTTCGCCACCAGCCCCTTGCCGACGATCAGGAAATCGGTCAAACCGAGCTGCCGTGTGATCCGGGCACACGTCTCCCGGCTCACGACCACCGACTTGATCCGCGTCAGATCACCCTCGAGCGAATCCGGGAAGGCACGGTACAGGTATTCGCAGACGATGAAGCCGAGGATCGAGTCACCGAGAAACTCGAGCCGCTCGTTGCTCGCCAGCCGGTGCTGGGCACCGGACGCATGCGTCAGCGCTGCCCGGAGCAGGGCACGATCGGCGAATGCATGACCGATCCGCCGTTCGCACTCGACGACGTCGAGGACTGCCGCCGTCTCGCCCCGCGCCCGCTTGGCCATGCACGAAACCCTGGCAGGCCCCCGGGAGGAACGCCGCAGTAGCCGGACGCCGCGCCGATCGCGTCACACGCGGGGGCGGATCGACGCCGTCTACCGGCCGGGCCGACCCTTTTCGAAACCGTCCAGACTAAAAACGATCGCGGATCCCTGTCAAACCGGCATCCCGGCGGAAAGCCGGCGCACGCCCCGGGGACTGGCTATTCCGTCCGACTCCCGGCCGACGCCATGCGGGCCGAACCAACCGTCGACCGGCCCCGTATCCACTCGGTGGCGCCCATCGGTCGGTGCGCCATCCGGACGCTTCGCAGCGGACGCGACCTGCCCGCTGGGCTACAATCCGCCGCCGTGAGCGTGAACCGCACGCCCGGCGGAGCGCCGTGACGCGACGGGAGATGGTCGCGGGCACGGTTCACACCAACGTCGTTACCAGGAGTGTCACTCATGATCGTGCCAGGTTCGATTCGGGCCGCCGTCGCCGGGTGGCGTGCCGCGCGGTGGCAGCGGGTTTTCCTCCTCGGTCTCGCCGCCGCCGCGGCGGCCGGCTCCTCCACCCCCGCCCTCCGGGCAGACGAGCCTCCGGCCGAGGCGATGGCCCATGCCAACGCCCTGTCGCGGGCGTTCCGCTACGCCGCCGGGCGGGCGACGCCGAGCGTCGTCGTCGTCCGCAGCGAGGTCCAGGCCAGGCGCCAGCCCAGCGGTGGCCAGCGGCGCGACAATCAGCAGAACAACCAGGAGAACCCGTTCAAGGGCACACCGTTCGAGGACTTTTTCCGTGACGGCGTCCCGGAGGGCTTCCAGTTCGGCCCCGACGGTCCGATGCCGGGCCCCGGCGGCCGCGGCCGTTCGGGCGTCGGCTCCGGTGTGATCGTCGACTCGAAGGGGATCGTGCTCACCAACAATCACGTCGTCGAGGGTGCCGACGTCGTCACCGTCGAATTGTCCGACGGACGCGAGTTCAAGGCGGCCGAGATCAAGACCGATCCGGCCAGCGACCTGGCGGTGATCCGCCTCGCCGACGCCGATTCGCTTCCGGTCGCGAAACTCGGCAACTCCGACGATCTCGACATCGGCGACTGGGTGATCGCGATCGGCAATCCGTTCGAGCTCGAGACAACCGTCAGCGCCGGGATCATCAGCGCCAAGGGGCGCGAGCTCGACAACGTGCGCCGGGCGAAGTTCCTCCAGACCGATGCCGCCATCAACCCCGGCAACTCGGGCGGGCCGCTGGTGAATCTCGCCGGCGAGGTGGTCGGGATCAACACCGCGATCGCCTCCAACACCGGCTCCTACAACGGCATCGGGTTCGCCATTCCCGTCAACCTCGCCAAGTGGGTCAGCAATCAGCTGATCGCGCGCGGTAAGGTCGAACGCGCCTGGCTCGGCGTGTCGATCGGCTCACTCGACGGTCCGATGGCCGCCAAGCTCGGCGTCAAGGACCGCCGCGGCGTGCTCGTCACGGAGGTCATCCGCGATTCGCCTGCGGCGCGGGCCGGCGTCGAGGAGCTCGACGTGATCACGGGATTCGACGGGGCCGCGGTCGACGGTCCGCGGACGCTCCAGGAGGTCGTCGAGCGGGCCGAGGTCGGCCGGTCCCATTCGCTCGCCGTTCTCCGTGACGGCCGCAAGGTGAACCTCGACATCAAGGTCGCCCCGCTACCCGACCGGGTCGCCGCCGGCCCCGACCCGCGCCCCCGGCGCCTCGAGCGCGAGGACAGCTTCACGTCGGAGGCGTTCGGGCTCACGGTGCGTGACAAGGAGGCGGCCGTCGGCGAGGGGGAGGATCCGTTCGCGGGATTCGACGGTGTGATCATCGAAAAGGTCGCCCCCGACGGGGTCGCCGACGACAGTGGGCTCGTCCCCGGCCTGCTCATCCGCAAAGTGGGGCGCGTGCCTGTCGCCACTGCCGCGGACTTCGCCGCGGCGATCGAGCGGGTGTCACCCGAGGATGGCGTGATGCTCCAGGTGCGGACGCCGCGCGGCAACGCCGTGATCCTCCTCAAGAAGGGCGGCTGAGCCCCGTTTGCCTCCGCCGGCCCCGCTGGCCATCACAGCCGCGGGGCCGGCAAGGGGCGCGCCTGCCGTCCGGTCGCGACCGGACGGCATTCCAGGTTTTGGAGTCTTCCGCCGCGATGGCCACGCTGGGCGTCAACATCGATCACGTGGCCACGATCCGCCAGGCGCGGCGGACGGTGGAGCCCGATCCCGTCTGGGCGGCAGCCCTGGCGGAGCTCGGCGGCGCCGACACGATCACCGTCCACCTCCGCGAGGACCGCCGCCACATCCAGGATCGCGATCTGGAGGTCCTGCGACGGACCGTCCAGGTGAAGCTGAATCTCGAGGCGGCGATCGCGGCCGACATGATCGCCATCGCCTGCCGCGTCCGCCCCGACCACGTGACGCTCGTGCCGGAGCGGCGCGAAGAAGTGACGACCGAAGGGGGCCTCGACGTCGTCGGCCACCGCGCGGGGACGGCCGCGGCCATCGCCCGTCTCCGCGACGCGGGCATCGGCGTGTCGCTGTTCATCGACGCCGACCCGCGCCACATCGACGTCGCGGCCGAGCTCGGCGCCGACGCCGTCGAACTGCACACCGGCCGCTACGCCGACGCGCCGACCGCCGCCGAGCGCGAGGCCCGGCTCACCGAACTGGCCCATGGCGGAAAGCTCGTCACCGGCGCTGGGATGGAGCTCGCCGCCGGGCACGGGCTCACCTACCGCAACGTCGGGCCGGTGGCGCGGATCGACCGGATGGGCGAGCTCAACATCGGCCACTCGATCGTGGCCCGCGCCGTGCTCGTCGGTTTCACCCAGGCGGTGCGCGAGATGAAGGCGCTGATCACCGGCTGAGCGCGACGACGGCCCGCCTGGCCCTCGCAGGTCGTTTCTGGTCTACTCCGCCGCCGAGGCGTCGGTCGTGCCCTCCTCGGGCCCGAGTCATCGCGACACCTGCCGGAACGGTCTGGCGGCCGGGGCGCGGCCGCCGGCTGTGCTCGCTCGATCGACAGGCCAGCGGGGTCGTCCCGCAGGGAGACGCCGGATGGCCAGCGAGATTCTCGACACCGCGCGCGGTTCGGCCACCCACTCGGCCCCTGAAGGTGGCCACGACGGTGCCGTCTGGATCCGTGACGCGCGCTGCGCCGTGAGCGGTGGCCCGGAGGATTATTTCGCCGTCGATCCCTGGCGTTACTGGGTCGATTTCCTCGTCGCTCTCGTCTGCGGCTACGGGGCCGCGACCATCTACCTGCTGGCCCCGCTCGGCTCTTGGGCGCAGCTGGTCGCGTTCCCGATCGCCGTCTTCTGGCTGTACCGCCTCGGCTCGTTGATCCACGAGGTCTGCCATCTCGGCCACCACGAGATGCGCGCCTTCAAGGTCTGCTGGAACCTGCTCGTCGGGGTGATGACGTTCACGCCGTCACCGTTCTTCACGCGGCACCACCGCGACCATCACAGCCTGCGGATGTACGGCACACCGGAGGATCCCGAGTACGTCGCCAACGTCCTCACCGGCGGTGACTGGCGCAGTGCCCTCGGCTACGGGGCGTTCATGCTCGTGTTCCCGTTGCTGGTCTACCTCCGCTTCCTGCTGGCCCCGCTGACGTTCCTCCACCCGCGCCTCCGGAAGCTGGTGCTCGAGCGGGCCAGTTCGCTGACGCTCAACACGCGCTACCGCCGCCGCGTCAACGCCTTCGACCGCCGCGCGATCACGGCCGTCGAGCTGCTCTGCTTCCTGCGGGCCGCGGCGATCCTCGTCGCCGTCGGCAGCGGAGCCGCCCACCCCAGCCGCATCCCCCTGCTCTACCTGCTCGGCCTGGCGACGTTCGTGATGAACCAGATGCGGCAGCTGGCCGACCATCACTTCCAAGGCGACGGGTCGGTGGCCCCCGTCGAGCAGCACATCCTCGACAGCTGCAACTTCCCGGCCACCGATCCGCTCACCTGGCTGTTCTTCCCGTTCTCGATCCGCTACCACGCCCTCCACCATCTGTTCCCGTCGCTTCCGTACCACAACCTCGCCGCTGCCCACGCCCACCTGATCCGCACGCTGCCGGCCGACTCCCCGTACCGCGGTCTCGACCAGCCCGGCTGGTGGCCGGTCGCGCGGCGGACCGTGTGGGGGCGCGGCGCCGTCCGGGCCGGGTAATCGGGCCATCGCCCCGTCGCCACGCCATGCCCGCCGACGAACCGCTCGACCGCGACGTCCGTCTCCTCGCCGACATGCTCCGGGGGACGATCGTCGCCCTCGCCGGCAGCGCGGCGGCCGACCTCGTCGAGCGGATCCGCGGGCTGGCGCACGACCGGCGCCTCGGCCGGCCCGGTGCCGAGCCGGCACTGGCCGCCTGCATCGAGGGGCTGTCGCCGGCCGAGGCCCGGTGCGTGACCCGGGCGCTGAGCATCCTCTTCGACCTGACGAACATCGCCGAGGACCGGCAGCGCGTCCGCGTCCTCCGCGAGCGTGAACGCCAGCGCTTTCCGGCCCCGCCGGCCGAGTCGCTCCCCGCGGCGATCGCCGAGCTGGCCGACCTCGGCTGGCCCGCCGCCGCGGTCCAGGCGGCGCTCGACGGCCTCGCCATCGAGCTGGTGTTCACCGCGCATCCCAGCGAGGCGAAGCGGCGCTCGATCCGCGCCAAGCTCCGCCGGATGCGGCAGTGCCTCGAGCGCCTCGACGGCGGCGATCTCCTCGCGCGCGAGCGCGAGGCGATCGTCGGAGCCCTCGCGGACGAGCTCGCCGTCCTCTGGCAGACCGAGTTCCTCCGCCCCACGCGTCCCACGGTCCTCGACGAGGTCGACCGGGGCCTGTCGATCATGCCGCGCCTCTGGGAGGCGGTACCGGCGGTGTATGCGTCGCTGCGCCACGGGCTGGCGGCGCGCTATCCGGGGACGACGTTCACGATTCCCCCGTTCCTGTCGTTCGGCTCCTGGATGGGGGGCGACCGTGACGGCAATCCGTTCGTCACCGCCGACGTCACGCGCGAGACGCTGCTCCGCCTGCGGACGGCGGCCATCGACGCCCACCTGGCGTGGTGCCGCCGCCTTCACGGCCAGCTGACGCTGTCGGCCGCCGCCGGGCACGGCGCCGCCGGTCTCGAGGGGCGGATCGAGGAAGCGCGGCGGGCGTGGCCCGACCTCGGGCCAGCGCTCGACGCCATCGCCCCCCACGAGATCTACCGCCGCTGGCTGCGCGTGATCCGCCACCGGCTCGAGCGATCGCGCGACGTCGGGCTCGACGGCCCCGTGCCGGCGGGGGCATATCGGCCCGAGGAGTTCCGGGCCGATGCCGAGGCGCTGCTGGCCGGGCTCCACGCCGATCTCGCGCCAGGAACGGAGACGGCGGCGGGGCAGTGGCTCGACCTGGTTCGCACGTTCGGGCTCCACATGACGAGCCTCGACGTCCGCCAGGACGCCAGGGCCTACGAGTCGATCATGGACGAGCTGCTCGCCGCTGCCGGCCAGCCCGCCAAGGCCGTCGGCGCCGACCACCGCCGCCGCCGGATCGTGGCCTCGATCGACGCCACGCCGCCGATCGCCACGGCGGGCCTCTCGCCCCTCGCGCTCGACACCCTTCGGCTGTTCGACGTGCTCCATGCCGCGGTGACGCGGTTCGGGCCTGAAAGCGTCGGCGCCGCGATCGTGAGCCTCACCCGGCACCCGACCGACGTCCTCGCGGTGCTCTGGCTGTGGCGCGGGGCCCGGCGGCGGGCCGAGGCGCGGGGGGAGCCGGCTGCCCCCCGCGACCTGGCGATCGTGCCGCTGTTCGAGAAGATCGCCGACCTGTCGGCCAGCCAGGACACGCTCGCGGCGATCCTCGACGAGCCCGCCTACGCCACCCATCTCGCTGCCCGCGGCGCTCGACAGATCGTGATGCTCGGCTACTCCGACAGCACGAAAGACGGCGGGTACCTCGCCGCCTGCCAGGGGCTGCAGGTCGCCCAGGGCCGGCTTCACGCCGTCGCCGCCGCCCGCGGCGTCGCGCTGACCTTCTTCCACGGCCGTGGCGGCTCGCTCGGCCGTGGCGGCGGCCCGGCTGCCCGCGGGATCCTCTCGCTCCCCGCCGAGACGCTCGACGGCTCGTTACGGCTCACCGAGCAGGGAGAGGTGCTCGCCGAGCGCTACGACGACGTCCAAATCGCCGTCCGCCACCTCGAGCAGGTGTCGTGGGCGACGCTGATCGCCTCGACCGCGCGGAGGCAGGTGCCGGCGGCCGAATGGACCGCGCTGCTGTCGCGATTGGCGGAGCGGTCGTTCGCCGTCTACCGCGAACTGGTCGACCAGCCGGGGTTCATCGGCTACTTCGCCGACACGACACCGATCGACGACATCGAGACCCTGCCGATCGGATCACGGCCGTCGCGCCGGCGCGGCCCCGACGGCGCCCGCTCGCTCGACGACCTCCGGGCGATCCCCTGGGTGTTCGCCTGGACGCAGAGCCGGTGCATGATCCCGGCCTGGTACGGGCTCGGCGCGGCACTCGTCGAGGTCAAGTACGACGACCGCCATGCCTGGCAGGCGATCCAGGACATGTACCGCCAATGGCCCTTCTTCCAGGCGACGATCGACAATGCGGCGCTCGCCCTGGCCAAAGCCGACATGTACATCGCCCAGCGCTACTCCGAGCTCGCCGCCGACGACGACGCGCGACGCCGGATCTGGCAGCGGATCGCCGCGGAGCGCGACCGGACGCGGCAGGCGATCCTCGACACCGTCGGCGGGGGTGAGCTGCTGGCGACCACCCCCTGGTTCCAGCGTTCGATCGAGTCGCGCAATCCCTCGATCGATCCCCTGAACCTGATCCAGATCGAGTTCCTCCGCCGCCGCCGCTCGGGCCATGGCGACGACGGCGGCGACCTCCCCCGGCTGTGCGTCCAGGGGATCGCCGCGGGGATGCGGACGACCGGCTGACGGGGGCCCGTGGCTCAGCCGCGCCGTGCCGCGATCAACGCCGCGCAGGCGTCGTCGCAGCCCTTCGTCGCCGCAGCCCCCCCCTGATTGGCCGCGGCGACGACACCGAATCCGCGCTCCGGGGCCAACCAGGCGACGCAGTACCAGCGGGTGTTGGAACCGGCATGATTGAGGACCCTGCCGCCCCATGGGCGCCGGGCGGTCACCCACCCCAGCGCCTCGCCCGGCGGCGTCGGGGACGGGCGCTGTAGGTCGGGCAGAAGCGGCGCGAGTGCCGCCAGCGCCTCAGGCAACGGGCCGCCGAGGTGGACGGCGAGGAACCGGGCCCAGTCGGCGACCGTCATGTGGAGTGTGCCGGCCGGGGCGATTGCGGCGGGGTTGTCGGCGTCGTCGGGCTTTCCCGCGCCGTCGTGGCCGACCGGGGCGTCGGGCTGCAAGGCCGACGGCGGGCCGAATCCCGCACTCGTGATCCCCAGGGGCACCAGCAGCCGCTCGCCGAGCAGCGCTTCGTAGGGGCGGTCGGCCACCGTCTCGAGCATCCTCCCGGCGATGGCGTAGCCCTGATTGGAGTAGTGGTGTTCGCCCCGGCGCTCCGGTGGATCGTCGGCCAGCAGCCGGCGCACGAACGCCTCCCGGCACTCGTGCGCCGGCTTGCCGCACTCCCAGGCCTCGCGCCAGGCGGCCGGCGGCGCCTTCTCGGGCGCACCGCCGCGGTGGCGCAGCAACTCCTCCAGCGTCACGTCGCGCCACCCGCGGGAGATCACCGGTTCGGCCGCGAGCGTGCTGCCGACGGTCGCGCCCCAAGCGATCCGCCCGTCGGCGACGAGCAGCGCCGCGAGGGTGGCCGTGAACGCCTTGGTGCAGGATCCGAGATGGATCCGGTCGTCGACGGAAAACGCGGCGTCGCCCCCCTGCCGGCGCACGCCCGCCGTGACCGCATCCGCGAGGCCATCGCGTTCGACGACGCCGGCGACCAATCCCGGAAGCTGGTGGCGCGTGCGGATGGCGTCGAGCGGCGGACCGGCAGGCTCCTCGGCTCGAATGCCCGATGCATACGGCAACCCGACCATCGCCGCCCCGACGGCCGCGCCAAAGCGCCGCCGCGTCATAGCTCCCCCTTCACGCCCAGTTCGTGGAAGTAGTGGCCAACCTTCGCCTGGTTTTTCAACAGCCAGTCGATCGAAGGCTCGTTGTGCATCGCTTTGTGGATCGCCTTGGCCGTCGCCTCGCGGTGGGTGCGGAACAGCACCTCGTGGTCGATCTTCGTCTTCGCGTCGGCGACCGCCGGATCGAGCCATACCGCCACGATGATCCCCACGTCGTTGACCGCGGCCTTGGGGATGTCGCCGGCGCGGACGGCGTCGAGGACCGCGTTGGCGATCGCCGCCTGGACAGTCCCCATGAGGATGTTGGTGTAGCGGGCGTTGGGGGCGGTGTACTTGCTGACCATCAGCGTCGCGGGGCGCACCTGGACGTCGCTGTTGAGGATCGCCCACACGCGCGTGTGCCCCTTGACCTGGTCGCCGATGAGCGTGGCGATCGCGTGGCCGACGGGGCCGTCGAGCTCGCCGATCACCACCTCCGGCTCGGCGGCGCTCCACGCCTCGTCGGCCTCGACGAGGGCCTCCCCCGACCGCATCACGATCCGCTGCCGCCGCGTCGAACGGACCCGCGCCACGATGCATCCTCCCCAGCGCCGCGAGCCGCCGCCCGGCGACCGCGCAGAGAGTATGGCGGCGGCGATCCGAAGCTGCCACCCTCGACCGACAGGGTCCGGCCAGCGGGTGCCCGCGCACTTGGGCCGGAACCCCTTGGGCCACGCCGTCAGCGGGCCGCGCCCGGCACCCGGGCGACGATTCGGAGGGGCCCACCACTCCCGCCGGCGATCTTCATCGGCAGGGCGACGACGAAGCTACCGGTCGGAGGCACCCGATCGAGAGACGCGACGTTCTCGAACACCGGAATGTTCGCCCCACAGAGGACCACGTGGCTGCCGAAATGGGTACTCGGGCCATGGTCGATGCTCGCCGTGTCGATCCCGACTGCCAACGGCCGGCGGTGCTCGGCAAGCCACCGCGCCGCATCGGGGGCGAGGCCCGGAAAGCGCAGCTTCGCCACCGCCTCCGGGCCGATGGCAGCGGTGCCCAGGTAAGCCGACCGGTCGCCCCAGCGAGCGCCCCAGCCGGTGCGCAGCAGCACGATCACGTCGACGAGTTGCCGGCCATGAGCCGCCTCCCACGCCACCAGCTCGTCGGCGGTCACCTCGTGGACCGGATCAGCCGCGCAGCGCCCGGAGACGTCGACCACCGCCGCCGGCCCGACGAGCCGCTCCAGCGGGATCGCGTCGGCCGTCAGGCCCGTGGCAGAGAAATGGCGCGGCGCGTCGAGGTGGGTCCCGCCATGCTCGGCCGCGGCGAACCGGTTGGCCGCATAGTAATAGCCCTTCGCGGTCGGACCGTTGCTCCCCGGCTCGAAGAGGAACCCCCGCTCGGTCGGCCAGTAGATCGTGCGCTGGCCGAAGGGATGCGTGAGGTCGATCCACGGGCCGTCCGCCGTCGACGGGTCGGCCGGCTCGCCGCGTGCCGCGACAGCCTGCTCCTGCGCGGCCGCACCGTGCGGCGCCACGACACCTGGAACCACAACTCCGGCGATCACGGTCGCCATGAGGCGGCTCCACCGGGCAACCACCGCTCCGGCCGTGCCGGCGTCGGACTGCCGCCACCGACGAATGGCGACCGCGGCCACCATCAGCGATCACCGCCACCCGGAGGATCGACGTCGGCCGGCGGCGCGTTCCCCGCTCCGCCGGCGGCTTTGGCGGCGTCGCCGCCTTGCGGGTTCTCGACGCGCACGAGCAACAGTTGCTCGACGGCTGCCTTCCCGTCCTTGCCGTCGCGGTGGACGAGGATCGTCGTCTGCTGCTGGAGGAGGTTCGTCAGGCCGGCCTCGTAGACGGTCGTCTTCTTGTCGCCGATCGTCCAGGCGGCGCGCTGCGTCTTCTTGTCGACCTTGCCGGTGATGTTGATGCTCGTGTCGGAGACGGCGTCGTAGTACGTGCCGCGGAGCAGCCCGGCCTGGTCGAGGGCGAGGCTCATGAACGTCGAGGGACTCGTCTCCTCGCCACGGGCGACGGCGTACACGCCCAACGGCCGCCACTGGTCGTCCTTCGCGATCTGGACGTCAGCGTTCCCCGACGCCGCGATCGACTGCGCCTGGGCGGCATACTCCTCGGCCGACCCGACGCGCGTCCCCTGCACGTAGACGCCGTCGTCCTGGTAGCAGACGGTGGTGCCGTAGTTGTAGGCGACGGGCGCGGCGGCGTAGCCACCCCACGAGGCGAGCCCGCCCCAGGCGAGGCCACCGAGCATCCCCACGCCCAGGCCCCAGCCGAAGCCACCCCACCAGCCGCCCGGCCACCAGGCATTGAAATGGTTGGCGTACCAGCCGCGGCCGCCGTACCAGCCGCCGTTGTAAAAATTGTTGCGGATCATCGTGCCGCGGTTGGAGAGATTGGCGATCGAGTAGGGGCGGACGCCATTGACGATTCCGCGATTGGCGACGCGCTGGAGATCCCCGCGCGAGATGCCGGCATCGCCGGCGAAGTGACCGGCCCCGACGCGGTCGAAACCACCCCGATCGAAGCCGTCCCGGTCAAAGCCACCCCGATCCAGCCCCCCGCGGTCGATGCCGCCCCGATCCAACGCCCCGCGGTCGATGCCTCCCCGGTCCACTCCGCCGCGGTCTTCTCCGATCGGCCGGCCTTCCCCGATCGGCCGGCCGCCGTCGGACCCACCGGGACGGAAACCGCCGTCGAATCCTCCCGGGCGCATGCCGCCGTCGAACCCACCGGGGCGCATCCCGCCATCGAAGCCGCCGGACCGCATGCCTCCCCCCTCGAAGCCACCGCCGCTGAACCCGCCCATGTGAGCGCCGCCGCCCCCCATGTGCATCCCGCCGGCCATGCCGCCCATGTGGCCACCGCCACCGCCGTGTGCGAACACCACTGGCGGGGGCACCGCGACCACGGCGGCGAGCATCCAGGCGACCGTCGCGCGGAGGCGCGGCGTGATCGCCAGCGGCAACCGGCCGGTGGCACGAACGGGCGACGACGACATGGCAACCTCCGGGTGAACGGGGACAGGACGCGGGGAACCGGCGCGCGTCACGGCTTGCGTTTCAAATGCCAGGGGCGACCGTCGGGAACCGGGCGGCCGTCGAGCGACCGTTCGATGGCCTGCATGACGAGCGTGTCGCGGTCGGTCGGGACCACCATCTGGACCCACGAGGTCCGCGTGCCGGCGCTGCCGGGAGCCGCGGTCCCCTGGTAGACGCGGTTGAAAACCGTGCCGTCGGTCTCGAACACCCCCTCGGCGCGGGCACCGGTCGAGTCGAACACCCAGGAGCGGACCGTGCCGCTGGCGGCGTCGGCGTGGATCACGTCGACCGACTCGAGCACGGCACCTTCCTTGGGGGTGATCTTCGTCCGGCCGATGATCACGTGGCCGTCGGCAGCCCGCTCGTAACGGCATTCGAGGACGGCGCCGTCGGCGGGGTCGCTCGCGGTCCAGGTGCCGAGCAGCCAGCCGAGCTGCTCCATCGCCACGTCCTGGCTGGGGGTGACGATCGATTCCGCCAACCGCCACTTGCCGTCGACGCGGACCCGGAGGCTGACGAATTGGGAGTCCACTGCCCGAGCGCCCGGCTTCGGCACGAAGCGCATCGTGCCCCGTACCCTGGCGATCGTGGCCCCGAGCGGCACGACGCCGGTGAGTGCGATCTCGAGCTTCGCCTCGGGGTACCGCCCCGCCCACGCACCGATCGACTGGATGATCTGTTCCCGTCCGACCAGTTGCCCCCCTCCTTCGACGAGCAAAGCGCCCGCGGTCCACTGATTGGACAACGCCGTGTAATCACGGGCGTTGAACGCCGCCGCATACTCGGCGGTCGCCTGCTCGAGTTGGGCGCGGAGATCGGCGTCGGTGGGGGGCTGCGTGTCGCCAGGTTGCTCGGCCGTCGCCGCGGCGGGGGCGGCCGACGGGTTGGCCGGGGCCTGGACCACCTTCCCAGGGGCCCCGGGACGCGTGCCCGGCTGCGGCTGGCCGTCTGCCGGCGGCGCGGCCGATGTCTGCGCACGTGCCAGTCCCGCGGCGGGTCCCACGGTGAGCCCCGATCCGATCAGGCACACGAGCGCCGCCCACGATCCGCCACGACAGCCCATGCTCGGTCTCCTCGACGGGCAGCGACGGGACCGGCCTCTCCGGCCGCCCCGGGCAAACATTCCAGCACCGCGCAATGTACCGCGTCCTACGGACCGCGACAGCGTCGGGCGCGGCACCACGCCGTCAGGGGCGGAGCACGAGCGTCTGACGCACCGGCCCGGGGATAAACGGGGTCGGCTCGCCGCGGACCCAGGCCTCGTGGCCGTCGCCGTAATGGCGGGAGAGCGGGTGCCCCGACTGCCCGGCCGGCATGTGGAACATCCCCTCTTCCTCGCGCCCGGGGGAGACCACCATCCGCTGCGAGGCCCCCGCCTGCGGCGCCTGGACGCGCGGCATGTGGGCGTCGCCCGGCAACGGCTCGGCCGGCATGTCGAGCCAATCGGACAGCGCCGGCACGGCGGCGGAGAGGGGATGGCGGATCCGGGCGGTGTTCCATTCACCCCAGGTGCGTTCCGAGAGCGGCCCCTCGTCGTCGAGGCCGTCGAGGGCCTCATCGAGCCCGGAGAGGAAGAGGTCGTCCCAGTCGCGGTGCCGCGGGTCGAGCAGATGGGTGGGACGCCCGACGACCAACTGCCACAGCGGCTCCTCCCAGCGGCGGAACGTCGCCAGGTAATCGCAGCGTGGGTCGGCGGCTGCGACCGGCGCCGTCAGCGATCCCAGCGCCCGCCGGGCCACGGCGCTGCGGAACGCGCGGACGATCCGGTAGCCGGCCGACTCCACCGTGGCCCGCGCCCCCCAGGCCTCGACCAGCCGGCGTACCTCCGCCCGGCGTGGAACAGCGGCGACGTGGGCCGGAGTCAGCAGGTCGAGGAGGAGTTGCTGCCAGCGCCCGAGGAACAGCGCCCGGTCGTCGAGTTGGAGGGCGAGCATGTCGGCCGCAGTCGCCTTGTCGAGGGCGAGCAGGGTGTCGCGGATCTGCCCCTGGCGGGCGCCGAGGTCCTGCCCCTCGTCGCCGACGAGTTTCGCTCCTTCAGGGTCGGCGACGCGCGCGTTGGCGCTCCACAACCTGCCGGCCGGCGGGTCGACGAGCCGCGGATGGTCGTCGCCGGCCAGCCAGCCGTCCCAGCCGCACGAGCCGTCGGCCCAGGAGACCGGCAGTTGACCGTCCCATCCGCGCCGTTTCGGGATCCGGCCGATGATCGTCCAGGCGATGCGCCCCGACGCGTCGGCGCAGACCAGATTCTGCGCGGGCACGCCGACCGACGGGGCGAGGCGCACGGCGGCGTCGACGTCGGCCACCTCCTCGAAGTCGACGAGGCGGAGGTTGACGGCGGCGGGGTCGTGGGCGGTCCAGCGCAGCGCGCGGCGCCGGCCGCGGTGATCGCTGTCGAGCACCGGTCCCCAGATGGTCGTGAGAATCTCGAGCGTCTCGTCGGCCGCACCACGGACCGCGATCGTCTCGGTCGCGCGGCCGAACGGACGCGGGCCGTCGGGCGTGCGGTAGCTGGCCGGATCGGCCGGATCGGACTCGATCACCACCAGATCGGCCCAGTCCCCTTCGGTGTTGGTGAACGCCCAGGCGACGCGGCCGTTGCTGCCGGCGACGACCGCCGGTGTGCCCGGCAGCGTCACGCCGACGACGCGCCGGTCGCCATCATCGACAGGCCAGTGGAGTGCCGCGCGGTACCAGATCCCGGGAACGCCGAGACGGAGGTGCATGTCTCCTGCCAGGAGCGCCCCTCCCGACGCGCTGTGCGCGCCGGCGACCGCCCAGTTGTTGCTCCCGATCACCACCTCGCCACGTCGGCCTCCCGACGGCGCCCAGACGTCGTCCGCGGCGCTCTCGGCCGGCCGCTCCGCCTGCAGCGGCGGAGGCGTGCGCCGCAGGTCGACGATGGCGGCACCCGGAAGGGGCGCCGAAGGCAGCGCGTCGCCCGCGACCGGCGCGTCCCAGGGGCTGCCGGCCGGAAGGAGAAACGCCGCCACTTCCGGCGGGAGCGTGTCGTGGATCGCGCCCCGCAGCGATTCGAGCGCGGCCGAGTCGTCGTGGAGATCGAGGAACATCGCCAGCACGCAGAGGAACGAGTCCTCCGCCAGCCACGGGCGCGGCGTGCCCCCGAGCGCCAGATACTCCACCGGTGGTGCGGCAAGCGCCGCCAGGCCGGCATTGGCGCCGGCGGTGTAGGCATCGAGAAGGCCGCGGTCGCGCGGCGAGGCGTCGGCATAGGCAGCGCGGGCGACCTGCCGCAGGCGGTGGACGCGTGCCTGACGATCGACCGCCAGCGCCATCGGCCCGACCAGTTCCGCCAACTCCCCCGCCGCGCGGCGGCGGAGGAGATCCATCTGGAAAAACCGGTCCTGGGCGTGGAGGAAGCCGAGCGCCCGCGCCGCGTCGAGCCGGCTGCCGGCATGGACACTCGGCACGCCGAGCGCGTCGCGCTCGACACGGACCTCGGCCGCGAGGCCGTCGAGCTGCCGGGCCCCCTCGAGCTGCGGCAGGCTGCCGCGCATCTTCGCCACGCTCCATCCCGCCGTCCCGGTCGCTGCGGCGGTCACGGTGGCCAGCCCGGCGAGCCGCCAGCGCCGCCAGCGCTCTCCGCGAGCGTTCCGAGCGCCGCCCGCGCGATGACCGCCATGCCCCCCGTCACGCGCCGGCGGCGCGGCGTGCAGGACAGGTTCCGGCTTTCCATCGACCCGTTCCATGGTCACCTTCCCCGTCGTGGGATTCCGATCACGGCGCCCGTGCCGCCGCCGGGAGCGCTGCCACCGCATGGAGCTTCGACTTCGAGCGGAACAGGAGGTGTCCCCCGGCGACCGCGGGGCTCGAGCGGCATTCCTCCCCGAGCGCGGTGCGGCCGAGGATCTCGAACTCCGCACCGTCGGCGAGCACCACCACCTCGCCGTCCGCCGCGACGTTGACGACCGTGCCGCCGGCGACGAGCGGCGATGCCGAGTAGGTTCCACCGACGCGACCGCGCCAGCGGACCGCGCCGTTTGCCGGATCGACGCAGGTCACCACGCCGCGGTCGCCCCACAGATACAGGCCCGCCACACCGGGGACCGGCGTCGGCACGTAGGGGGCGACGCTGCGGTCGAGCTGGAAGGCGATCGGCGGCTCGGCCGCCGCGGCAGCGTCGTTCGCCACCGGCAGCCGCAGCGCGAACAGGCCGTTGTCTCCGCCGCCGTCGCCACAGGTGCCGATCACGAGCCGCTCGGCCGCCGGGCCGACCAACAGCGGCGACGACACCGCGCGCTTCGGGAAGCAGCGCCGCTCCCAGAGGACGCGCCCGGTGGCCGGATCGATCCCGGTGAGGCCGTGCGTCGTGCTGGCGACGACCAGCAGCGGATCGGGCCCCGGCGCGACCAGCGGCGTGGCGTAGGTCGCGCGCCCCGGCTCACGCGGCAGCCGCCAGCGCTCGCGGCCGGTCGCGCGGTCGAACGCCGCGACGAAGCTCGGCCCCTCGTGCTCGACGGCGATGATCACGAGGTCGCCGTGGAGCGCGGGGGAGCCGGCGTAGCCATGTTCGGAGACGAACGGCCCGAGATCGACCTGCCACTGCCGCGTGCCGTCGTGTCCGACCGCGACGAGGTGGATCCCGGCGGCGGTGCCCCATGCCCAGCAGACGCCCTCGGGCCCGGCGGTGAGCGTGCCGGACGCCGAGGAATTGAAGGCGTGATGCCGGTCGAACGGACCGGGCAGGCGCAGGTCCCACGTCTGCTTTCCCCCGGCCAGGGCATGGCGGGTGATGATCCGCGTTCCGCGCGTGGGGTCGGCCGGATCGACCTCGGCCGACGCCGTGTAGACGCCATCGCCCCAGACGACGGGCGAGGCGTGGCCCGAGCCGGGCAGCGTCGCGCGCCACGCCCAGCCGTCGTCGGCCCACTGGCGGGGAAAACGGACCACGCCCCCCTGCCCCGCGCCATCGGCACCCCGAAACCGTGGCCAGGGCTCAGCGGCCCCGACGGCACCCACGTCGACGACGACGGCGAACAGCGTCGCCACGCGCCACGCCGCTCGCCGCCCCCCGTCACGTTTCCATCCGCCCATCACCACCTCCCCGGCTCCCGAACCGTGCCGTCATGCCGCGTCCGCCGCCGCGGCTTATTATGGCGTCCCGGCCGTCCTGCGGGGTTCATGCCACGGCCGCCGCGTCGCTACACTCTCCCCCCGAGACATGCCGCCGACACTCGTCCACTCCGGGAGCCGACCATGAGCAGCACGCGCCAGCGTTCCACCCGCCGGGAGGTGTTCCGTTCCACCGCGGGGAGCGTCGCCGCGCTCACCGGCGGATTCGTGCCGGCCTTCGCCTGGACGACGCCGGCGTTCGCCAACCGGGCGGCAGCCGACCGGCCGCGGATCGGCTGCATCGGCACCGGCTCGATGGGCACCGGCGACGCCCACGGCCACGCCGAATTCGGCGACATCCTCGCCGTCTGCGACGTCGACGACCGCCACGCCCAGCGTGCCAAGCACGACGAGCGGATCGGCAAGGGGAAGGCCGACGCCTACCGCGACTACCGCGAGGTCCTCGAGCGCCCGGACATCGACGTGGTGAGCATCGTCACCCCCGACCACTGGCACGTGAAGATCGCCATCGAGGCCCTTCAGGCCGGCAAGCACGTCTTCTGCCAGAAGCCGCTGTCGTTCACGCTCGAGGAAAACCGGCTCGTGCGTGCCGCGGCGGAGAAGTATCCGAAGCAGCAGTTCCTCATCGGCACGCAGCAGCGCAGCGACCGCGACCGGTTCCTCCGCGCCGTCAACATGGTCCACAAGGGGCTGCTCGGCGAGATCGTCAACGTCACCGTGGGGATCAACGGCGCCCCGACCGGCGGGCCGTTCCCGGTCGTCGACGTGCCCAAGGAACTCGACTGGGAGATGTGGCAGGGCCAGGCGAAGGCCGAGCCGTACCGTGAGAAGCGCTGCCATTACGAGTTTCGCTGGTGGTACGAATACTCCGGGGGCAAGTTCACCGACTGGGGCGCGCACCACGTCGACATCGCCCAATGGGCGCTGCGCGAGGACTCCCTCGGCAAGGGGCCGGTGCGGATCGACGGCACCGATTCCAAGCACCCGGTCCCGTTCAAGGACGGCTACCCGACCGTGTCCGACAGCTACAACACGTCGCACGACTTCGCCGTGAAGTGCGTGTTTCCCAGCGGCGTCGGGATGGTCGTCGACAGCCGCTCCGACAATGGCATCCTGTTCGAGGGGACGAAGGGTCGGATCTTCGTCAACCGCGAGAAGATCGTCGGCAAGCCGATCGAGGAGCAGTGGGACAAAGACCAGTTCACCGACGCCGACATCGTCGCCCTCTACAAGGGCAAGCCGTTCGAGGGTCACAAGCAAAACTTCTACCGCTGCATCCGCGAGGGGGGGCTGCCGGTCTCCGACCTGTTCAGCCACGTGATCGCGATGAACACCTGCCACCTGACCGCGATCGCCGCCCGGCTCGGCCGCACGATCCGCTGGGATCCGAAGACCGAGACGATCCCCGGCGACGAGCAAGCGGCGGGGCTCGCCGCGCGGACCCCGCGGGCCGGCTACGGGATCCCGCGCGTGTGACGAGGATCGGGAACCGAGCTTGCAGCTTCCACGGCAGGGCGACGACCGCGGGTCACAATCCCGACGCGCCGGTCGTTTCCTGCTGCCGCTGTTCCTTCTTCAGCGGGAACTCGACGACGACGAGCTTCTTGGCTTCGGGGTCGTAGGCCCATTCCTGGTAGTAGGGCAGCATCGGGAGCTGGATGCCGTCGGGCTTGCCCTTGCCGATCACCTTGGCCATGAACTCGTCGTAGTTCATCGGCTTCGGGCCGTGCTCCGCCTCGACGAGCTGGAGTTGGTGCTCGACGGCGATGATCCCCATCTTGCCGACGCTCGTCCGGTAGGCGTCGGAGGTGATCGCGCCCAAGCCGCCACTGGTGATCGACATCTCGGCCAGTTGCCCTCCTTGCTGGAGGGCGTCGGCCAGCGGGAGCACGTTTTGCGTCGTCTTGCCGATCGTCTTCCGCGTTTCGATCGGCTGCTGCGTCGAGGTCGCCGCCGGCTTCTTCGCCGGCGGGGCGCACCCGACGACGACGACCATCACGATCCCCGCGACACGGCCAGCGGCGTGGTTCATCTGCTCTCCCCCGAAAGACACGACGCGATCCCTGAGACTCGGATGAGACTACCGCGTCGCCGCGGCCACCGGCAAACCGGTGTCGCTCGCCCCCCTCGCGGTGGAGCCGATTGGACGAGCGGCCAGGCCCGTACCGCACTCAGCCTGCCGCGGGCAGCGCCTGCCGTTCGGCCCGAAACGAGTCCATCGGCTCGACGAGGACGTCGGTCCTGGAGGTGAACAAGTCGCCGATCAACAGGTCGGTGATGTGCCCCTTGAGGTCGGGATGCTTCTTGACGAACCCGCCGAAATTGAAGCCGTCGTAAAACTCGCAGACCAGCCGCCGCATCCGCTCCATCCCGGCGACGTACTCCGCGCCCCAACTGCCGAGCCGCTCGGCCGACGTGTCGCCCGCCGCCAACCCCGCGACGATCGCGTCGGCAGCTTTGGCACCGGAATGCAGCGCGAGGAGGATTCCCGACGAGTACAGCGGATCGAGGAATCCGAAGGCATCGCCGACGAGCACCCAGCCGTCGCCGGCCACCTGCCGCGAGCGGTAGGAATACTCCTTCGCCGCCCGGTACGGGCCGAACTGCGTCGCCTCCCCGAGGCGCGACTGCAAACCGGGGCAGCGGGCCAGCTCCTCCCGGTAAATCGCCTCATGGTCCTTCGTCGGGCGATCCTTGAACAGGTACTCGAACGGCGCGACGACGCCGATGCTCGTGACATCGTCGCGCAGCGGGATGTACCAGAACCAGCCGAGCTTGTTGTCGAGTTGCATCACCAGCGTCGCACCCGAATCGCGGCCGGTGTCGCGGGTCGCCCCCTTCCAGTAGGTCCACAGTGCCGCCTTCTTGAGGACCGGGTCCCACTCGCGGAGGCCGAGGCGGTCGAGAATCAGGCCGCTCTGCCCGGCGGCATCAACGACGACGTCGGCATGAATCTCACGGCGGCCACCGGGTGCCGCCGGGTCGGCGATCGCCACGCCACGGGCGCGCTCGCCGTCGAACAAGACCTCGAGGACGCGCGTCCCTTCGTGAACCTCGACGCCCGCCTCGCGGGCGTTGTCGAGCATCATCAGGTCGAAGTCGGCCCGCTCCACCTGCCAGGTCTGCGACGAGTCGTGCGGCTTGTGCTCCTGGAAATAAAACGGCGCCGACAGCTTCCCCGTGCCGGTCACGAACTGCACGCTCCGCTTTTGGACGTACGCGGCATCGCGGAGCCGGTCGAGCACACCGAGGCGTTCGAGGACCCAGAACGTCTCGGGAATCAGCGATTCGCCGATGTGGTAGCGGGGAAACCGCTCGCGCTCGAGCAGCGTGACCCGGTGGCCAGCGCGGGCGACGAGCGTGGCCGCGGTGGAGCCGGCGGGCCCGCCGCCGATGACGACGACGTCGGTCCGCGACGGGGTTTCGGGCAGGGCGACCATCATGGGACGTCTCCGCGTGGGGATCGGGGTCGGTTCAGGCGTCGCCGCGCCGCTCGCGCTCGTGAGGGGCGCGTGCCGCACGGAGCAGGTCGACGAGGAGGCGCAGGTCAGAGGGCTTCATGTGACCGAGTTGGCGGTGACCGCAGGCGACGATCTCGTCGGCCAGGTCGTCGAGGAGCGCCGTGCCGGCCCAGGTGATCGAGACGGCGACGACGCGGCGGTTGTCGGCACGGCGGTCGCGGCGGATCAGACCGCGTCGCTCGAGCCGGTCGAGGAGCCGGGTAATGTCCGGGGCCCGCGACACCAGCCGGCCGGCGAGGGCGAGCGTTGGCAACGAGTCGGGGGCGGCGTCGGCGAGAATCCGCAGGGCGTTGTACTGCTGGGCGGAGAGGTCGTGGCGATCGAAGACCTGCTCTTCGAGAGCCTTGAGCAGGTCGTAGGTCCGCCACATGTGGAGGTAGGCCTCCTGCTCGGGCGAATCGCACTTCCCGCGCGGCGAGTTGGCACGCTGAACGGAGACTTTTGCATGCATCGGCGGCACCGGCGAAACCACGTCGCCGTCTCTGACTCGGGCAACTGGCGTAAAAATAGCCGTCTCGACATCAGTCGTCCACACAAGTTATCGGCCGGACACGGCTTTTTCCGCGGCTGAACGCCGAAAACCGTCGGTTTTCAGCCCCCCAGCCGGCGGGCGATCCGGTCCGGGTCGTAGACGCACCCGGCCCACGTGCCCCCGCTGATCCCCTGGAGCACGGCCCACAGCCGGGTGTCGGCCGGGAGGCAGGCATCGGGGGCGAGGTCGCTCCGCAACGGCCGCCGGTCGAGCTCCGCCTCGGCTTCGGCAACGGTGAATTCGCGCTTCCCGTCGCCGACCAGGTCGATCCGTCCCGTCGCCGTGGCCGGATCGATCGTGATCGCGATCTCGTCGCCGTCGACGAGCTTGCCGAGCGGCCCACCGGCCAGCGCCTCAGGCCCGACATGGCCGATGCACGCCCCGGTCGAGACCCCGGAGAACCGCGCGTCGGTGACAACCGCCACCCGAGCGGCGAACGGGAGCTGCTTGATCGCCGAGGTCACCTGGTAGGTCTCCTCCATCCCCGTGCCGAGCGGCCCGATGCCCGCGAGCACGACCACGTCGCCGGCCCGGATCCGCCCCTCCTTGATCGCCGCCATCGCCTGCCGCTCGCTGGTAAACACGCGCGCCGGCCCGCGGTGCCGGTAGCGCCCCTGGTCGTCGCAGGCTGCCGGGTCGATGGCCGTCGCCTTGACCACGCTCCCCTCCGGCGCGAGCGTGCCGCGCGGAAACGCCATCGTGCCGCGCAGCCCCCGGTGTCGCGCCCGCGCGGGGGGCAGGATCACGTCGTCGGGTTCGATGCCGTCGGCGGCGAGGCGCTCGCGGAAGCGCTGCCGCCTCTCGCTCGATTCCCACCAGGCGAGCTGGTCGGCAAGCGTGCCCCCCGACACGGTCCGCACGCTCGTGTCGAGGAGGCCGAGGCGGTCGAGGTGGAGCATCACCTCGGGGACGCCGCCGGCGAGGAACACGCGCACCGTCGGGTGGTGCTCGGGGCCGTTGGGAAGCACGCTGACCAGGCGCGGCACGCGCTGGTTGACGTCGATCCAGTCGGCCACGCTCGGGGGCTCGAGACCGGCGGCGTGCGCGATCGCCGGGACGTGGAGGAGCAGGTTGGTCGATCCGCCGAACGCGGCGTGGACGACCATCGCGTTGCGCAGCGCCGCGGTCGTGAGGATCGCGGCGAGCGTGTCGCCGGCGGCGATCCTGGCGACGACCGCGCGCGCCGAGCGGACGGCCATGTCGAGCCACACCGGCTGGCCGCTGGGCGAGAGGGCCGCGTGGGGCACGGTCAGTCCGAGCGCCTCGGCCACGACCTGCGCCGTGGCCGCGGTCCCGAGAAATTGGCAGCCGCCGCCGGGGGAGGCGCAGGCGCGGCAGCCGAGGTCGGCCGCCTCCTCGAGCGTGATCCGGCCGTGGACGTAGCGGGTGCCGATCGTCTGGATCGTCCCGGCATCTTCTCCGCGCTCGGGAGGCAGCGTGACTCCGCCGGGCACGATCGCTCCGGGCCGGTCGCCGAGGCCGGCCAGCGCCATCATCATCGCCGGGAGCCCCTTGTCGCAGGTGGCGATCCCGATCACCGCCCGGCGCTGCGGCAGCGACCGGGCAAGCCGCCGCAGCACGATCGCCGCGTCGTTGCGGTACGGCAGGCTGTCGAACATCCCCGTCGTCCCCTGCGTGCGCCCGTCGCAGGGATCGGAGCAGGCAGCGGCGAACGGGACCAGGCCGGCCGACTCGAGTGCCGCCGCCGCCGCCTCGACGAGCAATCCGATCTCCCAGTGGCCGGTGTGGAGGCCGAGGGCGACGGGCGTGCCGTCGGGGCGCCGGATGCCCCCCTGCGTGCTGAGGAGCATGACCTGCGCCGCGGCGGCGTTGGCCGGCTTCCATCCCATGCCGACGTTCTGCGACAGCCCGAACAGGTCGCCGCTGGGGCTGTCGCGGAGCATCCGGTCGGTGAGCGGCAGCTTTCCCGTCGGGCCGGGCGACGAGGTCGCGACCGCGTAGATCGACTCGTCGGCGGAGTCGAACCCGGGCGTGGCGGCGGATGAGGTCATCGGTTGGTCTCTCGCTGCGGACGACGCACGGCACAAGTCACGGCTCGGCACGGCGATATACTCTGCGTCCTCGCCCCGTCCCCGCCAAGTCACGCCATGCCCCCCGCCGCCGGCCCCTTCCTCTGCCGCTTCTCGCTGGCCGACGATCCCGCCGACATCCGCGTCGGCGGCAGTCTCGACGGCAAGCGGATCCACGACCTGTCGACCAGCGGCGTGCCCCGGCTGCGGACGATCCTCGCGGCCGGCGATCCCGCCGCCGCCCTCGCCGACGCGGTCCGCCGGGCACTGCATTCTCTGTCGCTGGCCGACGTCGTGCTCCGCGCTCCGGTCGATCCCGACCAGGAGGTGTGGGCGGCCGGGGTCACCTACCTGCGGAGCAAGACGGCCCGGATGGAGGAGTCGGAGTTTGCCGCCACGGCCTACGACCGCGTCTACGAGGCGGTTCGGCCGGAACTGTTCTTCAAGGCGGTCGGCGCCCGGGCGGTGGGCCCCGGCGAACCGGTCGGGATCAGACGCGACGCGGCGTGGAGCGTGCCGGAGCCGGAGCTGGCGCTGGTCATCGCGCCCGACGGCCGACTGGTCGGCTGCACGGTCGGCAACGACATGAGCAGCCGCGACATCGAAGGGGAGAACCTCCTCTACCTGCCGCAGGCGAAGGTCTACGACCGCTCCTGTGCCCTCGGCCCGTGGATCGTGCTCGGCAGCGACGAAGCGGCGATCCGCACCTGGCGGATCACGATCGAGATCCGCCGCGGTGACGCGGTTGTGTTTTCCGGCGAGACGACGGTCGACCGGATCAAGCGCCCGTTCGCCGACCTCATCGGCCATCTCTGCCGCTGCAACACGTTTCCGGCTGGCGCCGTGCTGCTTACCGGCACGGGCATCGTGCCCGACGAGTCGTTCACGCTCGCCGGCGGCGACGCCGTCGCGATCACGATCGACGGCGTCGGCGCGCTTGCCAACCCGGTCGTCGTCGTCTGATCGTCAGCCCGGCCCACGTGCCGGCGTCCCGTCGAGGAGTCGCTCCGTGACCGCGTTCCATGGGCAGCAGTTCATCGCCGGCACCCGGCGCGGCGGCACGACGACGTTCGCGGCGACCGGCCCGGCCGACGGGGCGGAGCTGCCTGGCCGGTTCGCGCTGGCGACACCGGCCGACGCGGCCGACGCGGTGTGCGCCGCCGCCGACGCGTTTCCCGTCTTCGCCGCGACGACCGGTGCCGTCCGCGCCGCGCTGCTCGAGGGGATCGCCGAGGAGATCCTCGCGCTCGGCGACGACCTCATCGCCCGGGTCCGCGCCGAGACGGCGCTGCCCGAAGCGCGCGTCGTCGGCGAACGGGGGCGCACGGTCGGCCAGCTGCGGCTGTTCGCGGCGCTGGCGCGCGAGGGCACGTGGTGCGACGCGCGGATCGATCCCGCCCAACCCTCGCGCCAGCCGCTGCCGCGGGCCGACATCCGCCGCGTCAAGGTGCCGCTCGGACCGGTGATCGTGTTCGGCTCCAGTAATTTCCCGCTCGCGTTCTCCGTGGCGGGCGGCGATACCGCCAGCGCCCTGGCGACCGGCAATCCGGTCGTCGTCAAGGCGCACCGCGGCCATCCGGGCACGTCGGAGCTCGTCGCCGGGGCGGTCGAACGCGCGGTCGCGAAGGCGGGCTTGCCGGCGGGGGTGTTCGGGATGCTCCATGGCGCGGGGGCGACCGTCGGCACGGCGCTGGTCGAGCATCCGCTCGCCGCCGCGGTCGGGTTCACCGGATCGCGCGCCGGCGGCCGGGCGCTGTTCGACGCCGCCGCGCGGCGGCCGTTTCCGATCCCGGTGTTCGCCGAGATGAGCAGCCTCAATCCGGTGTTCCTCCTCCCCGGCGCCCTGGCGGCGCGCGCCGAGGCGATCGCCACCGGGTTCGTCGGCTCGATGACGCTCGGCGTCGGCCAGTTCTGCACCAAGCCGGGGCTGGTCGTCGGCGTCGAGGGGCCCGACTTCGCCCACTTCCGCGGGCTCCTCGCCAGCGCCGTCGCGGGCGCCGCGCCGGGGCGGATGCTCACAAGCGAGATCCTCGCCGCCTACCGGAAGGGCAGCGGCGACCTCGTCGGCAACGGCGGTACGGCGCTGCTGGCCACCGGTGCCGCCGGCACGCGCCCCGACGACGCGGTGGCGCTGGTGGCGACCACGACCGCCGCCGCTTTCCTCGGCGACGCGCGGCTCGGCGAGGAGGTCTTCGGCCCGGCGAGCCTCGTCGTGTCGGCGGCCACGCCCGACGAGCTGCTCGCCGTCGCCCGCCACCTCGACGGTCAGCTCACCGCCACCGTCCATGGCACGCCGGCCGATCTCGAGCAGGCGGCCGAGTTGCTGGCGATCCTCGCCACCAAGGCCGGCCGGCTGATCGTCAACGGCTACCCGACCGGCGTCGAGGTCGGCCACGCGATGCAGCACGGCGGCCCCTGGCCGGCGACCAGCGACCCGCGGTTCACGAGCGTCGGTGCCGCGGCGCTCGAGCGCTTCATCCGGCCGGTCTGCTATCAGGACGTGCCCGACGGCATGTTGCCGGCGGCCCTGCAAAACGCCAACCCGCTCGGGATCGTGCGCCTCGTCGACGGCCGGCCGTCGCGCGAGGCGCTCGCCTGACAGGCGCTTCACCGTTTCCGCCGAGTACCCCACCCCCACCGAGCTCGGAGGACCGCCATGGCCGCTCCCGATCGTGACGACCGCGAGCCCGCCGCCAGAGCCGACAGCGGCGATCCTCTGGCCGCGATCACGGAGCTGTTCGCGAAGCACGGCGACTCCGAATATGGCGGCGAGGCGGTGACGCAGCTCGAACACGCCTTGCAGGCGGCGACACTCGCGGCCGCTGCCGGGGCTGCCGACGCGCTCGTCGCCGCCGCGCTGCTCCACGACCTCGGCCATCTCCTCCACGGGCTCCCGGACGACGCCCCCGACCGCGGCATCGACGACCGCCACGAAGCCCTCGCGGCGCGGCGCTTGGCGCGGGTCTTCGGCCCCGAGGTCTGCGATCCGATCCGGCTCCACGTCGCCGCCAAGCGCTACCTCACCGCCGTGGAACCGGCCTACCTGGCGCGGCTCAGCGCCCCGTCGCGCACCAGCCTGACGCTCCAGGGGGGCCCGATGAACGCCACCGAGGTGGCGGTGTTCGAAGCCGAGCCCCACTGGCGGGCGGCGGTCCAACTGCGGCGCTGGGACGACGAGGCGAAGGTCGCCGGGCTCGAGACGCCGCCGCTCGAGGCGTTCGTCGACATCCTCCGCGCCTGCCTCCGCGACCCGGCCGGTGCTGCCTGAAGCCGTCGCGTGGGCACCGGGCTCAGGACACGAGCGCCCCCACGTGCGCCGCCGCGGCGCTGGCCAAGCCGGCGAGCGAATAGCCCCCTTCGAGGCTCGACACGAGCCGGCCGCCGCAGTGGCGCGCCGCGATGCCGCAGACGATCGCCGTCAACTCGGCGAAGTCGTCGTCGGTGAGGCGAAACCCGCCGAGCGGATCGCCGACCCGCGAATCGAATCCGGCCGACACGATCACCAGGTCAGGCCGAAAGGCGTCGGCCGCGGGGACGAGCTTCTCGCGAAACGCCGCCACCACCTCGTCGCGCCCCGCCCCGGCGGGAAACGGGCAGTTGATCGTGGATCCCTGCCCCGCCCCGCGCCCCGTCTCGTGGGCCAGGCCGGTGCCGGGATAGAGCGGATGCTGGTGGGTGTCGAAGAACAAGACGCCCGGGTCTTCATAGAAGACGTCCTGCGTGCCGTTGCCATGGTGCACGTCCCAATCGGCGACGAGCACCCGCGAGACGCCGTGGACGGCCTGGGCGTGGCGCGCGGCGAGGGCCACGTTCGAGAACAGGCAAAACCCCATCCCGCGCGCCGGCGTCGCATGGTGGCCAGGGGGGCGGACGACGGCGAACGCGTTGGCGACGCGGCCGATGCAGACCGCATCGACGGCCGCGAGCAGGCCGCCGGCCGCGAGCGTGGCCACGTCGGCCGACGCCGGGCAGATCGCCGTGTCGCCGGTGGACAGCGTCTCGCCGCCGCCGGCGACGTCGCGGCGCACGGTCGCCAGGTACTCGGCCGGGTGGACGCGGAGCAATTCGGCGTCGTCGGCCCCCCGCGGTTCGATTCGCTCGAGGCGCTCGAGCAGCCCGTCGGTCCGCAGCCGCTCCTCGATCGCCGCCACGCGCTCGGGGCGCTCGGGATGCCCGGCCCCGGTGAGATGCTCGCGGTACCGCGGCGAGAGGACGATTCCGGTGGCCATCGGTCGCCTCCTCGGTGACGGGAAGGTCGCGGTCGGCCGTAGACTACCCGGCGTCCGACGTTTCGTCGCTCCATGAGGCTCGCCATGAAGGTCGCCGTCCGCCTGTCGGCCCTGCTCGTCGCCGTCGCCACCCTCCCCGCCCGCGCCGGCGATTGGCCGCAGTTGCTCGGCCCGGCACGCGACGGCCGCGCGGCTGCCGACGAGCGGCTCCCCGACGCGTTTCCCGCCGGCGGCCCGCGCCGCGCGTGGCAGCGCGCGATCGGACCGGGCTACGGCGGGATCGTGGTCGCCGCAGGACGGGCATTCGTCTTCCACCGCGTCGCCGACGCCGAGCGCCTCGAGGCCCTCGATGCCGGCACCGGCGAGTCACTCTGGTCGCTCGACCATCCGACGTCGTTCGCGCCGCAGGTCGGGGGCAACACCGGCCCGCTGTGCACGCCGGTCGTCGCCGGCGATCGCGTGATCACGTTCGGCGCCCAGGGAGTGCTGTCGTGTGCCGACGTCGCCACCGGCAAGCGCCTCTGGCAGGTCGAGACCCACCGCACGTTCGGCGCCCAGGAGGGCTATTTCGGTGCCGGCAGCACGCCGCTGGTGATCGGCCAGCGCGTCGTGGTCAACGTCGGCGGCACGCGCCGCGACGCGGGGCTCGTCGCATTCGCCCTGGCCGACGGCGCGGTCGCCTGGTCGAAGACAGCCGAGCCGGCGGGCTATTCGGCGCCCGTCGGCGTGACGGTCGCGGGACAGCCCCACGTGGTCGCCGTCACGCGCTACAAATGCCTGTTGCTCGACCCCGCCGACGGGACGGTCCGCTGGGAGTTTGCCTTCGGCCAGCGCGGCCCGACGGTGAATGCCGCGACGCCGGTCGTGTTGCCGGGCAACCTGCTGCTCGTCACCGCGTCATACGGCATCGGCAGTGTCGGCGCCCGGTTCGACGGCGCCGGGGTGGCGCGCGTGTGGGACGGGATCGACGGGCTGGCAACGCAGTACTGCACGCCCGTGGCCGTCGGCGACCATGTGTATGCCTTCGACGGCCGCGAGGACGGGCCTCCCGGGACCCTGGTGTGCCTCGACCCGGCGACCGGCCGGCGCGCGTGGAGCGTGCCGGACGTCGGGTATGGCCATGTGATCGCGGCTGGCGACAAGGTGCTCGCCGTGACCAACGACGGCGAAACGCTGGTGATCGCCGCCGATCCGCAGGCCCCGCGCGTGCTGGGTCGCACGCGGGTGCTCGACGCGGCGGTGCGAGCGCCGCCGGCGCTGGCGGGTGGAAGGTTGTATCTGCGGAACGACAGCCAGGTGGTGGCGCTGGAACTGGGGCTCTGACCAGGCAGCCTCGGGTCGGTCTCTGCAAAGGGACGCCGATCGCGCTTGATGTCGCCTCGGGGCGCGGTGCCGGAGGGGACCTCAACTCGGGCTCTGCAGAGGGGGGCGCCCCTCGCGCCTTTGCCCTCGCATCGACCCGCACGAGGTTGCGACGGGCCGATGCGAGGGCGACGGCGGAGGGGCTTCGCGGGTCCCTGGGATCGGGGCGGCGGGCGCGCCCGTTTGTTGCTTCCGGGGAGGCGAGGCCCTATTGTTTGCGTACGCATTGCGTGCGCAGTGCGTCGAGCGAGTTTGGGTTCGGGGATCGGTTCTGGCCGCGCGGCGGCCGTGAGGGAGCAAGAAAATGGCGTTTTTGATGGTCGATCTCGACGACCCACGCGATTGCAGGCGCGGGCTCGAGCTGCTGTGGCGGCTGGCAGCCGGCGGACGGCCGCGCGGGGGCGGGGAAGGGCCTGGTGGCCCGGAGATGGGCGGCCCGCGCGGCAGACGGCGCGGGATGTGCGGTGATGGTCCCGGTCCGGGTGGGCCAGACTGGATGCCACCTCCGCCACCTCCTCCGCCTCCGCCCGGCATGGCCGATCCGCGCGACCTGCCGCTCGGGCAGAAGCTGCGGCTCATCCGCCGGCGCGGGATGTGGACGCACCTCCTGGCGATCGCGCGGCTGAGCGAGACGCCGCGCAGCCTCACCGAGTGGGACGAGGCGATCGGCCTGCAGCCCAACAAGATGCGCTCGCTCAAGGCGATCATGGCCAAGCTCGAGAAGCGACTCGGGCTGTCGCTGCTCGTGCCGGCGCCGGGGGCCGACCCCGACGCCGCCGGCAACCCGCGCTACGTGATGCCGCCGCGGGTGCGGAAGAAGATCCTCGAGCTGGCCGGCGAGGAGTGAACCGGGTGGGGCCATGGAGGGCTTTGTCCACGTGAAGCTTGCCGTTCCGCGGCTGGCGGCTCAGTCCCGCCAGTCGCGGAACGGCTCGTGGACGCGGATCGTGAACATCAACTCGCTCGCGCTGAACGCCGTTCCCACCTGATCGCTGATGGGGCCGAATGGCGGGATCGTGAAGGTGACGTCGGCCGGCCCGCCGTCGACGGCGAAGAACCGGTAGCCGAGATCGAGGGTGGTGCGGTCGCCGAGCGCCCAGGTGACTCCCGTGCCGGCCTGCCAGGCGAAGCCGGTGAGGCCGGTGCGCCCCCCGAGCTGGATCGTGATCGGCAGCGGAGGGCTCGAGACGGCGCCGCTGAATTGCATCGTGTAGCCCCCGGCGCCGATGCCACCGCCGAGATAGCAGCCGAGCCGGTCGGTGATCTCGATGTCGCGCCACACGTTGGCCAGCGCCGACCAGCCGCCGACTGCCGTGGCCGTCACGCCACCGACAAGCAGTGGGTCGGTGCGGGTCTCGGTGATCGGGTCGCGGCCACGCCCCTCGAACTCGACGCGGAGCCAGCCCGTCTCACGTTCGAAGGCGACACCCGCGGCGGCACCGGCGGTAAGGAGGTCGTCAACGATGCTCGGCGGCTCCCCCACCTCGAGCGTCGCGAACGAAACCCCGAGCAGGCCGGCGATGTAGAACCGCTGCTCGTCGGGCAACACGGCATCGGCATAGCGCTCCAGATCGCGGTCGATCCCGTCGCCATCGACCGGCGGCGCGAGGGTCGGGCGGTCGTCGAGGATCCCGGTGGTGGGGAGGCAGACGCCGATGCCGCCGGCCCGACCGACCGACGATCCGAACGTCGCGAACCCCGACAGATCGAGCTCGCGCGGCGCGACGTCGGCCCGAGCCACGACCGCCGCCAGCGCCACCGCCGTCACCACCACGATCCGCCGCATGTCCGCCTCCCTGCGGAGCGGAAGGCGACCGATCGCCTCCCTTGTGCGGGGATCGGGTTGTGGCGACGGTACCGAACAGTCCGGCGGCCGACGGCCGACCCACCGGCACGACCGTCAGGGTCGGCGCCGCCCCGGGCCTCCCGGCTGCGGCGGGCGGTCGGCGTGGGCGGCGGACCATTCGGCGAGGAGGATCCCGCAGGCGACGGCGACATTGAGGCTCTCGACGGCGCCGGTGCCCGGAATCCGCAGGCAGCGAATAAGCAGCGGTTCGATCTCCGGCGACATCCCCTGCCCTTCGCTGCCGAGGACGATCACCGTCCGCAGCGGCAGCGGCCGGGCCCGATACGGATCGCCGCGATGGCTCGACGTGCCGACGATCACCCAGCCGTCGCCGCGGAGCACGGCCAGGTCGGCGGCGACGTCGGCGAAGTCACACAGCGGCACGGCGTCGGCGGCCCCCTGGGCGACGCGGGCCGCCGCCGGCGACACGGCCGGCAGATCGCCGGACCGGCCGCTCACCGCCGCGGCGCCGAAATGGGCGGCCGAACGGAGGATCGAGCCGAGGTTGTGCGGATTGTGGACGCCGTCGAGATGGACGATCGGCCCGCGGCGCTGGCCGGCGGCAAGCGCGTCTCGCAGCTCGGCCAGCCCCAGCCGCCGCGCCGCGCGGGCCACGATCGCGATCCCTTCGTGGTGGATCGAGCCGGTGAGGCGCCCGAGGTTCTCCTCCTCGACGATCTGGAATCCGCGGCGCGACCGCGCGCACCAGCCGAGCAGGTCGGCGAAGTCGGCCCGCCTCCCCGCCGCCAGGTAGACGCGCACGATGTCGTCGGGACGGCGGGCAAACAGCGCCTGGCAGGCGCGGACGCCGTGATAGACCTCCTCGTCGGCGCGACGATGCCGCCCCGGCTCACGGTCGGTGGGCCCGGGAGCGGAGCCCTTGCCACGGCGGATTCCCGGCGGCGGCGCGGGGCGGGCGCCCGTCGTCCGGCGCGGTCGGCGTGCAGGTGTCATGGGATGGCAGTCTAATGTTCGGGCCGGCGGCAGCGCCGGCTCCCCGCCCCGACTCATCCACCGCGCCCGAGGAGATCGATGCATCCACCCCTTTCCCCTGGCTTGTCGTCGTCCGGTCAGCGGATCACGCGCCGGCACCTGGCGCGGCTGGCCGGCGCAAGCGCGCTGGCGACGGCCGTGCCCCGGGGCGTCGCCGCAGCCGACGGCCCGGCAACCCCCGCGCCCCGCACGAAGATCGGCGTCTCGACCTATTCGTTCTGGCAGTTCCGCGAGCCGCGCGTCGAGGTCGAGGCGTCGATTGCCGACGCGGCGCGGATGGGATTCGACGGCGTCGAGATCCTCGAGATGCAGCTCGGCGACGACCGCTCCAACGGTCGCCTCCAGCGGATCAAGCGCCAGGCGTTCGTGGCCGGCCTCGACCTCATCGGCCTGTCGACGCACCAGGGATTCGTCTCCCCCGATCCTGCGGTGCGCCGCGACAACGTCGCCAAGACGATCCGCTCGCTCGAGCTGGCCCACGCCCTCGGGATCCCCACGATCCGCGTCAACACCGGGCGCTGGGGGACGTCGAAGTCGTTCGACGACCTGATGGCCAACAAGGGGATCGAGCCGCGCCTCCCCGGCCACACCGACGACGAGGGCTTCGCCTGGGTGATCGACGCGTTTCGCGAGTGCGTGCCGCGTGCCGAGGCGCTCGGCGTGGTGATGGGCCTGGAAAACCACTGGGGGTTGGGGCGGACGGCGGCGGGCGTGCTCCGCGTCGTCGACGCCGTGGACTCCCCCTGGTTGCAGGTGACGCTCGACACCGGCAACTTCCTCGAAGACGCCGTGCCACAGATGGAAGCCCTCGCCCCCCGCGCGGTGCTCGTCCAGGCCAAGACGTATCACGGCGGCGGCAAGTGGTATTCGCTCGACATCGACTATCCCGGCGTCGCCGCGATGCTGCGTCGCCACGACTACCGCGGCTGGGTGTCGCTCGAGTTCGAGGGCCTCGCTCCGGCGGAAACGGCCGTCCCCCAGAGCCTCGCGATGCTCCGCGCGGCGTTTGCCTGAGGCCCGGCCCCGCCCGCAGACCCGACCCTCGCCCCCTGATCGACGCCCCCCTGACCGAATCGACCTCCACCTCCCGTCGTCCCGTCCCCCGGAGTGCCGCATGCGTGCCGCCGTCTCGATCCTCCTGTCCGCCGCCCTCGCGTTCGCGCCGGTCGTCGCCTGCGCGCAGCCGGCCGAGACGATTTATCACGGCGGCACGATCCACACGATGAACCGCGCCGCCCCCACGGCCGAGGCGATCGCGGTCGCCGGCGGGTCGATCATCGGCGTCGGCCGCCGTGCCGATGTCGAGGCGCTCGCCGACGGCAACACGCGCCGCGTCGACCTCGGCGGCGCCACGCTCCTCCCCGGGTTCATCGACGGCCACTCCCATTTCTGGAGCGCCCTGGAGGTGCTCACGCAGGCGGTCCTGTGGTCGCCGCCGGCGGGCGACTGCCGCTCCGTGGCCGACGTGATCGCCAAGCTCCGTGCGCTCAAGGAGCGGCGGCACCTCGGTCCCGGGAAGTTCGTCGTCGGGTTCGGCTGTGATCCCGAGCTGCTCGCCGAGAAGCGCATGCCGTCGTGCGCCGAGCTCGAGGGGGCGTTTCCCGACAATCCGGTGATCGTGATCCACGTCAGCGGCCACGGCGCGATGCTCGACGGCAAGGCGCTGGCCCACTTCAAGATCGGCCGCGACACCCCGGTGCCTGCCGGCGGCGTGATGCCCAAGGACCCGGCGACGGGAGAGCCGACGGGATTGCTGTTCGAGACGGCGTTCCTTCCGGTGTTCGCCGGGATGCCCGCCCCGCCGCCCGACGACCTGCTGGCGCTGGTGCCCCAGGCGGTCGAGCTGTATACCGCCGCCGGGATCACGACCGCCCAGGAGGGGGCGACCCACGCCGACCAGCTCACCCTGCTCCGCGAGGCGGCCAGTCGCGGGATGCTCTCGATCGACGTCGTGTCGCTGGCATTCATCACCGACCTCGACGCGATCTTCGGCGCGAAGCCGCCGCGGTCGGAGCGCGAGTACGTCGGCCACCTCCGCCTCGGCGGCGTGAAGATCGTCGCCGACGGCTCGCCGCAGGCGAAAACGGCCTACTTCACCACGCCCTACCTGACCGGTGGACCGGCCGGCGAGAAAGAGTGGCGCGGTGAGCCGACGTTCCCGCCGGCGACGCTCGTCGACCTGGTGAAGCGTGTCTACCAGGGCGACGCCCAACTGTTCATCCACTGCAACGGCGACGCCGCCATCGACCTCCTCCTCGACGCCCACCGGGCCGCCGCCCCCGACCCCGCCGCCGACCGGCGCACCGTCGCCGTCCACGCCCAGTTCGCCCGCCCCGATCAACTGGAGAAGTTCAAGGCGTTCGCGATCTCGCCGAGCTTCTATACGGAGCACTGCTTCTATTTCGGCGACACGCACGTCGCCAACCGCGGTGCCGAGCAGGCGGCGGGAATCAGCCCGCTGAAGTCGGCCCGGGCCCTCGGCCTGCACTGCACCAACCACACCGACTTCAACGTCGCGCCGATCGACCAACTGTTCACCGTCTGGACGGCGGTCAACCGCGTCTCCCGATCGGGCGCGGTGATCGGGCCCGACGAGCGGGTCACGCCCCTGGCGGCGCTCGAAGCGCTGACCATCGACGCCGCCCGGCAGTATCGCGAGGACTACCGCAAGGGATCGCTCGAGCCGGGCAAGCTCGCGGACCTCGTGATCCTGTCCCACGACCCCTGTGCCGTCGAGCCGATGACGATCCGCGACATCGAGGTCATGGAGACGATCAAGGAGGGGAAGACGGTGTGGCGCAGGGAGGCTGCCAAGTGAAGTCGCTCACCGACCACCTCGTGATGGAGATCCCGGCGCGGACGGGGTTCGTCAACATCACGCCGCGCGTCGAGGCAGTCGTCGAGCGCTCCGGCATCCGCGAGGGGCTGTGCCTGGTCAACGCGATGCACATCACCGCCAGCGTGTTCATCAATGATGACGAGTCGGGCCTCCACGAGGACTACGCCAAATGGCTCGAGCGGCTCGCCCCGTTCGACGCCTCGCCGCGCACCTACGCCCACAACCGCACCGGCGAGGACAACGCCGACGCCCATCTCAAGCGGCAGATCATGGGGCGCGAGGTGGTCGTGGCGATCACCGCCGGCAAGCTCGACTTCGGACCGTGGGAGCAGATCTTCTACGGCGAGTTCGACGGCCGCCGACCGAAGCGCGTGCTGGTGAAGGTGATCGGGGATTGAGGCCACGGTGCGGGCGACCGGCCCCGCGAACCGGGGCAAATTGGGCGACCTGTGCCGGCGGTGACGGCCGGGGCTGGTCCACGGCGCACGGGTCTGCCGATTGGAGCGTCGGTGTGTTCCCGCACCGATCGGAGCCGCTCGATGCGCACGTCGCACCGCCCGCTGCGGAAGGCCGTCACCCTGCTGACGGCCTGGGCCTGCCTCCTTCCACCGCCACGGGCTGACGGCGGGGAATGGGCCGATTCCCTGTGGCGCGGCCTGTCGCGCTCGTCGTCGCATCAGCGCGCCCGTCCCCCGGCGACGCCGATCGACGGCTGCGTCGAGCGTCTCGCCGGTGAGATCGACTGGCTCGAGAAATACATCGACTCCTACGGGTCGATCGTCGCCAAACACCCCGACGTCTGGGGCCAGAGCCGGCTGATGCGGCACCGCGTCGAATTCGAAAAGACGCTCGTCGACGAGCTCGGCAAGTTCCAGGATCTCAACAACGGCAGCCTGCGCCGCAGCGACCAGAGCTTCCTTGGGATGGCGATGGCGCTCCAGGCAGCCTCGCGCGGCCAGCCGATCCCCGGGGCGGGCCAGGGCTCGCCGACGGCCTCGGCGATCAGCCTGGTCACGACCGGAACCGACGGCGACGCGACGCCGATCTTCCGCAGCGCGCCGTTAGCCAACACCGGCACCGCGCCGTTCGCCACGTTCGGCCTCGGCGACGACAACGCGGTGTCGCTCGAGCCCAACGTCCACCTCGACCACCTCGCCGGCTACGTCAAGCACCTCCAGGAGCTGCGCCGGATCAACGAAGGCGACGACAACGGCGACTCGCCCGGGTACTCGCTGAACCTGGTGCGGATCCCGGTCTCGATCCTCCCGGGCCAATACACGCAGCGCGGCCACGGTGCCGAGATCACCGTGACCGCCGACCTCGTCCTCGGCGAGGAACTCCTCCCGATCACGTTCCGCAGTCTCGTGATCAACGACCTCGTCGACACGATCGCCCCGACGCTGACCTTCGCCATCAACGATCCCCTCAGCCGCCATGTCGCCTGGCAGACGGTCCACCGCGAGGCGATCGAGGAACGGATCGCCCGCACGGCCGACGATCTGGCCCGGGCACGGGAGCAGCAGGCGGCCGCCGCCGCCGCGATGACCGCGGCGCGCGAGCACCTCGCCGAGCTCGAAGCCGCCCAAGCCGAGCAGGCGGGGATCGCGGCCGACGCCCGCGATGCCGTCGTGAACGCGGCCACCGGGCAGGTCCAGGCGTTGCTCGGCACCAAGGAGGCGGAAGGCATCGCGGCGGAGATCCGCCGCTATGCCGCCGGCGGGGCGGGCGCTCGGGCGGAGGGCGGCGGCGCCGTCCGCACGGCCCCCGGCACCGCCGACAAGCCGCTGTCGAGCAGCGACGTCACGGCCGTCACGCGCCGGCTCGTCACCGACATGCTCGCCCCGTCCGCCGACGGCGCCTCCCGCGCGGCAGCCGCGACACGCTCGCCTGCTTCGCAGACGACGCTGGAGCTGATGGGGAAAGCCTGGCAATCGATCACCGAGCAGCATCCCGATCTCGTCGAGCAGTCGCGGTCGACGGTCCGGGTGGCCCAGCAAACGCAGGCCCAGATCACGGCCCGGATCGCCGACTTCGAATCGTCGCGGCTCGCCAGCGAGTCGGCGCTCGCCGCTGCCCAGCAAGCCCTCGCCGATGCCGAAGCACGCCAGGCCGAGGCGCGCACAAGCGCCCGTGACCTCGGCGATGCCCTCGCGTCGCTCCGGGCCCGGCTGTCGGTGGTCTCACCGGCCATCGTGCCGTCGACGAAGTCGCGCCGCTCGCGGCTGCCGATTCCCCCCAGCCAGCTCACCGAGGTCGGCGGCCTGCGCCAGGTGTCGCTGTTGATCACGGAGATCCACGGCGCCCTGCACACCCATCCCGCCAACCGCCCCTGCATCGACTACAACGACGTCCGCGGTCTCCTCGGCGAGGAGCTGCAGGCCGCCTACGACCTGCTCTCCCAGCCGGCCTCGCGCGGCGTGTGGGAGTCGCTGCCGGCGTGGAACCTCGCCGAGCTGGTGCGCACGCGGCGCTTCAACGAGCTGGAGCGGCGGCGCTGCGAGTTCTTCTCGCTGCTCGGCGGCGAGCCCGCCACGCCCGCCGGCGCCACCGGCATGCCCTGCTGCAACGACACGGCGTGCCACGCCACCTGCAACTCGATCACCGGTGTCCTCGCCTGGGGGATCCTCGTCGAAAGCGCGCTGCTCGGCGAGCGACTCGTCGAAGACATGCGCGAGGCCGCCAGCGCCCAGGGGCGTCTGTCGCCCCCCGACGGAAGCTGGGCCGGCCCGTTCTACGGCCCTGATCCCGGTCCCTCCGCCCGATCGGCGTTCAACGACTACGTCCGCCTCCGCTGGCCGATCCGGATCTTCGCCCTCGATCCGGTCGTCCAGGAGCAGAACATCGAAGACCTGTATTCCAAGCAGCGCGAACTGCAGATCACGATGGCGCTGGCGACCGCCGGCGGGCGGCTCAATTCCCAGGCCGCCAGCCGCTACGCGCGCCGACTCCAGACCGACATGGCGACGATCGCCCTCAACAAGACGGCGGTCGCCTTCTCCCACGGCAGCGACACGTTCGGCTGGCGCTTCTACCCGCGCTTCCAATCACCGCCGACGCGCAACAACATCGCCGCCTTCGCCGACACCCTCGTGGGGAGCAATTCGGAAAAGCGCGACCTCGCCGAGCGCCGCCTCGAGCCCGGGATCCGCGAGTGCACGGCGATCGTCGTCATGCCGTCGTTCGTGCCCTACGTGAACTTCGACGTCCGCACCAACTGGTTCTCGCTCACCAAGCCGAAGGACACCGAGCAGAGCATGCGCCAGACGCTGCAGCTGTCGCGGAGCATCAAGGCGATGCAGTCGTCCGCCGCGCGCTGCGCCGAGTGCGCCGGCGCCTACCGCGACGGCGAGGTCGCCCGCCTCATGCGCCGCGTCGAGCAGCTCGACCGCGAGCTCCCGTTGCAGTCGATGCTCACGCAGATTCCCTACGAGAACACGTCGGGGGGATTCGAGCTGCTGACCACCGGGATCACCGACCTGGCCCCGGAACTGGTCGGCTGGTACGGCGCGCCCGGAGTCAGTGCGACCGGCGAGACGACGATGTTTCTCGTCGGCAAGGGGTTCAGCGTCCTCGACACGCAGGTCATCGCCGGCGGGCAGCTGGCGGGGGTCGAGTTGATCAGCCGGCAGGTGATGCGGATCACGATCCCCGCCGGCGTGCAGCCGATCCGGCGGCCGTCGGCCGGCGACTGCGCCTGTCCGCCGCCTCCCCCGCCTCCCTGTCCGCCGACGCCCGCGACCGCGCGGGCGCTGCGGCCACGGGCGACGGGGCAGGTCGCGCGGACGGCGGCGATCGAGCCACTGCCGACGCCCGCCGGCAACCCGCTCCGCGCCCGAAGCCTGCCCGACTCGGTCCTCGTCGAACCCTGCCCGCCGGCCACGCTCGGCTTCGGTGGGCTCCCCGCACCCGAAGCCCCCCTCGTGTGCCCCGACGTGTATGCCGACGAGCTCGCAGCGAACTGCGGTCGCGACTGCATCGACGGCCAATTCGTCGACATCCACCTCGCCACGCCATACGGCGTCTCGGGGCATCTGCTGATCCCCTACCTCCCTCCACCGGCAGCACCCGCCCCGCCCCCGGTCACCGCGCCGCCCCCCGCCGCCTGCCCGCTGGCGATCGATCCCCCTGCCGAGATCGCGCTGACCGCGAGCCGGACCGGTGCCGGCACGTGGCGCGTCAACGAATACTTCGACGCCACGCCCGACGCGATCCGGATCCACGTGCCCCAGCGCTTCGCCGCGCCGTCGTTCGCCGAGCTCCGCAGCACCGTGCGCGAGCGCGACACCGGCGCCGTGGTCGCGGCGTTCGCGACGACGGCGCCTCACTTCGACGTCGCCGAAGGGGCGTATGTCCTCGCCGGCGGCGAGCTGCGCAACTTCATCGGCGATACCTCGCGCCCGGCCACCGACAAGACGCTCCGCGGCGCCATCAAGCCCTACCTCGACTCCGTCGGGGCCGCGGTGCCGGCCGACGACCCCGATCGGATCGCCTGCGACCTGGTGCTCACGATGGAGCTCGTCTCCGGGCAGCAGGTGATCCCGATCGACGGCGCGATCGACGTCTCGGTGCGCTACGCCCCACAGGCCGGCGACGACGGCTGAGCGCGGTCAGTTGACGACGTTGACCGGCGCGCCGGCGGCAAACGCGGCGACGTTGGCCGTCGCGATCTCGATCAGCCGGGCCCGTGCCGCACGCGTCGCCCAGGCGAGGTGGGGCGTGATCACGCAGTTGGGCGCCGTGATGAGCGGATGATCCGCCGCCGGAGGCTCGACGGCCAGCACGTCGAGGCCGGCACCGGCGATCGTGCCGGCGACGAGCGCCGCGGCGAGCGCAGCTTCGTCGACGAGCGGCCCGCGGGCCGTGTTGAGCAGGTAGGCCGTGCGCTTCATCAGGCGCAGCCGCCGCGCGTCGACCATCCGCTCGGTCGCGGGCACGAGCGGGCAGTGGAGCGAGACGACATCGGCCGCGGCGAACAGCCGATCGATCGCGGCGGCGTCGCCGCGGGCGCTGGCATGGATCACCTCCATCCCGAAGGCGGTCGCGATCCGCCCCACGGCCCGCCCGATCCGACCATGGCCGACGATCCCGAATGTCTTCCCGGCCAGTTCCACCAGTTCGCCGTCCCAAAAACAGAAGTCGGGGCAGGCGGCCCAGCGCCCCGCGCGGACGGCGTGGTCGTGGTGGCCGGTGCGGTTGGTGAGCTCGAGGAGCAGCGCGAACGTCGCCTGGGCGACGTTCGGGGTCGAGTATTCCGGCACGTTGACCAGCGCGATCCCCCGGGCCCGCGCGGCCGCGGCATCGACGACGTTGAAGCCCGTCGCCAACACGCCGATCAGCCTGACGCGCGGCAGCGCCGCGATCACGGCGGCAGGCAGCGGCGTCTTGTTGGTGAGGACGACGTCGGCGTCGCGGGCCCGCTCCACGACCTGCTCCGGCGCGCTGCGGTCGAAGACGGTGACGCTCCCGAGGCGCTCTAGCGCCTCCCAGGAGAGATCGCCGGGATTGGCCGTGTGGCCGTCGAGGATCACGATCCGCATCGGGCTCTCCGCGTGTCGGCTGGGCCGGTGCTGCCGCACCCTGCCGGCGGCGCCCCGGCGCGGCCCGCCCTCCTTCCGCCGCCGCGCCGGGTGGAGGATACTGCACGCCCCGTCCAGCGGCAGCCAGCCCCGCCACGATTCACTCCATGTCCGCCCCGCGCTTGAGCTTGGTGATCGCCGTCGTCGCCGCCGCCGCCCTGGCATTCCTCGGCTGGCAGGAGTGGACGCGCCGGCTCGGCAGCGGCATCCCGACGGGGATCGTGTCGGGCAACGGCCGGATCGAGGCCGTGCAGGTCGACATCGCGACGAAATACGCGGGCCGGATCGACACGCTGACGGCCCGCGAGGGAGACCTGGTCGAGCCAGGGCAGGTGCTCGTGCGGATGAACACGCTCGAGCTGGAGGCCGAGCGGGCCAAGGGGGAGGCGCGGATCGCCGAGGCGGAGGAGGAGGTGGCCCGCGCCAAGGCGGAGATCGTCAGCCAGGAGAGCCAGCGGCTCTCCGCCCGCCACCAGCTCGACCGCGCCGAGCGCTTGCTCGAGTCGAAGACGATCACGCGCGAGGAATACGAGGAGAAGGAGTCGCGGCTCGAGGTGGCCGACGCCGCCGTCAACGCCGCCACCGCCCACCTCCATGCCGTCGAGCAGTCGATCGCCGTCGCCCGGGCCGACGTCCGCCGCGTCCAGGCGCAGATCGACGACTCGCGGCTCGCGGCCCCGGTCCGCGGCCGCGTCCTCTACCGCCTCGCCAGCGAGGGGGAGGTGCTCGCCGCCGGTGGCAAGGCGCTGACGCTCCTCGATCTCGGCGACGTGTATATGGAGATCTTCCTTCCCGCCCGCGACGCGGCCCGGGTGAAGATCGGGGCCGACGCCCGGATCAAGCTCGACGTCCGGCCGGAATACGCCGCCCGCGCCGCGGTGAGCTTCGTCTCCCCGTAAGCACAGTTCACCCCCAAGCAGGTCGAGACGGCCGCCGAGCGCGACAAGCTGATGTTCCGCGTCAAGCTCCAGGTTCCCCCCGACCTCGCGCAGGCCCACGTCGAGCGAGTGAAGACCGGGGTCCGCGGCGTGGGCTACGTCAAGGTCGACGACACCGTCTCCTGGCCGGCCGATCTCGACCGCCCGTTCCCGCCCGAAGACACCCCCGCCGACGCCTCCCCGGGCCGCTGACCATGCCCCCTCAGCCGGCCGACAGCGTGGCCGTGGTCGACGGGCTCAGCCACCGCTACGGCGCCACGGTGGCGCTCGACGGGATCACGCTGGCGATCCCCGCCGGGCGGATGGTGGGCGTGATCGGCCCCGACGGCGTCGGCAAGTCGACGCTCCTGTCGATCGTCGCCGGGGCCAAGCGGATCCAGTCGGGGCGCGTCGCCGTCCTCGGCGGCGACATGGCCGACGCGCGCCACCGCGACGCCGTCTGCCCGCGGATCGCCTTCATGCCGCAGGGGCTGGGGCGCAATCTGTCGAACGAGCTGTCGGTGTTCGAGAACGTCGACTTCTTCGCGCGGCTGTTCGCGATTCCCGCCGCCGAACGTCCGGCCCGGATCGCGGCGCTGCTGGCGGCGACCGGCCTCGCGCCGTTTCCCGACCGCCCCGTCGGCTCGCTTTCGGGGGGCATGAAGCAGAAGACGGGGCTGTGTACGGCGCTGGTCCATGACCCCGACCTGTTGATCCTCGACGAGCCGACCACCGGCGTCGATCCGCTGTCGCGCCGGCAGTTCTGGACGCTGATCGCCCTGATCCGCCGCGACCGGCCGACGATGAGCGTCCTGGTGGCGACGGCCGACATGGAGGAGGCGGCGCGCTTCGACCTGCTCGTGGTCGTCGACCGGGGCCGGATCCTCGCCGTCGGCACACCGGCCGAGCTGATGGCGCGGACCGGCACGGCCACGCTCGAGGCGACCTACGTCGCCCTCCTGCCCGAGGCCGATCGCGGTCCGACACAGGCCCTCGTGATCCCGCCGCGCACCGTCCACGACGGCCCACCGGCGATCGTCGCCCGCCACCTCACCAAGCGCTTCGGCGATTTCGTCGCCGTCGACGACCTGTCGTTCGAGATCGCGCGCGGCGAGATCTTCGGGTTCCTCGGCTCCAACGGCTGCGGCAAGTCGACGACGATGAAGATGCTCACCGGCCTGCTCCCGGCGACGTCGGGTGAGGCGATCCTCCTCGGCTCCCCGGTGGAAGACACCGGCGTCGCCGCCCGGCGGCGCGTCGGCTACATGTCGCAGTCGTTCTCGCTGTACGGCGCCCTCACCGTCCGCCAGAACCTCCTCCTCCATGCCCGTCTGTTCCACCTCCCCGCGGCCCGCGCCGCCGCGCGGATCGCCGAGCTGGAGAAGCGCTTCGGCCTCGGCGCGCACCGCGACGACCGTGCCGAGATCCTCCCGCTCGGCGTGCGCCAGCGCCTGTCGCTCGCCGTGGCGGTGATCCACGAGCCGGAGATGCTGATCCTCGACGAGCCGACGTCGGGCGTCGACCCGGTGGCGCGCGACGCCTTCTGGGAGCTGCTCGTCGGCCTGTCGCGGGAGCAGGGGGTGACGATCTTCGTCTCCACCCACTTCATGAACGAGGCCCTGCGCTGCGACCGGATCTCGCTGATGCACGCCGGCCGGGTGATCGCCTGCGACACGCCGGCGGCGCTCCTGGCCGCCGCCGGGACCGACGACTTCGAAGAGGCGTTCATCCACGCGATGGCCGACGCCGCCGAGCCGTCGGACGCCGCCGCGCCGCCACCGGCCGCCGCCGTCCTCCACCACGGCGGGCCCGTGCGCCCGCCGCGCTTTCCCGGCCTCACGCGTCTCCTCGCCTACGCCCACCGCGAGTCGCTCGAGATCCTCCGCGACCCGGTCCGGCTGGCGTTCGCGTTCGGCGGGTCGCTGCTGTTGATGGTCGTGCTCGGCTACGGGATCACGACCGACGTCGAGCAGGTGCGCTACGCCGCGTTCGACCAGGACCGCAGCCCCACCAGCCGCGACCTCGTCGCCGCCTTCGCCGGATCGCGCTCGTTCGCCGGCCGGCCCGACCTCGCCGGGGCCGCCGACCTCGAGCGGCGGCTGCGCGCCAACGAGATCTCGCTGGCACTCGAGATCCCGCCGCAGTTCGGTCGCGCCGTCGCGCGCGGCGGCCCGACGGAGCTGTCGGCCGTCGTCGACGGCGCCAATCCCGCCCGTGCCGAGACGATCGCCGCCTACGCCACCTCGGTCGTCGCCGGCCACGTGGCCGACGTCGTCCGCCGCGGCGCCCCGCTTCCCGACCTCGCCAAGCGCCTCCCCGCGATCGAACCGCGCTTCCTCTACAACCCGGCCTTCGAGAGCAAATACGCGATCGTGCCGAGCATCCCGGCGACGCTCCTGATGCTCCTCCCGGCGATCCTCACCGCCGTCAGCGTGGTCCGCGAGAAGGAGCTCGGCTCGATCGTCAACTTCTACGTCACGCCGACGACGCGGCTCGAATTCCTCCTCGGCAAGCAGCTGCCGACGGCGGTCATCGCCCTGGTCGCCTACATGCTCCTGGTGGTCGTCGCCGTGACGCTGTTCGGCGTGCCCCTCCGCGGCCACGGCCCGATGCTCACGGCGTGCGCCTGCCTGTACGTGCTGGCGACGACGGCGATCGGCCTGGTGATCGCCTCGTTCACGTCCAGCCAGGTGGCGGCGGTGTTCGCCACGGCGATCGTCACGATGCTCCCCACGATCCAGTTCTCGGGCCTGTTCCAGCCGGTATCGACGCTCGTCGGCCAGGCCCGCGTGATCGGCACGCTGTGGCCGACGACCTATTTCCTCCACGCCAGCGTCGGCGCGTTTACCAAGGGGCTCGACGCCCCCCTCCTCGCCGCCGACGCGCTGGCCCTGGCGGCGTTCGTGCCGGTGCTCCTGGCGATCGCCCGCGCCCTGCTCCCGCGGCAGGAGGTCTGAGATGGCCTCCGCCGCCACGATCCTCTGGCTCGGGCTCAAGGAGCTGCGCGAGCTGTCGCGCGACGTGGTGCTGGTGGTGTTCGTGGCCTACGCGTTCACGCTGGCGGTCCTCAGCCAGGCCCGGGGCACGTCGTCGGAGGTCCACAACGCGTCGTTGGCGTTCGTCGACGAGGATCGCTCGGCGCTGTCGCGCCGGCTCGCCGCCGCCTTCCTCCCCCCGCGTTTCAAACCCCCGCAGGAGCTGGCCGCGGCCGAC
>VGZO01000026.1 GCA_016872555.1 Planctomycetota bacterium | reverse complement strand
CGTCGATTACCTGCAGGCCCTCGCCGGCGGAGTCGCGAGCCTCGCCCAACTCGATCTCGGCAAGCAGGATCCCGTGCCGGCGCCGGCCCTGCAGTGAGCCGCGGGAGCCGGGAGATCAGGGATCCGTGAGGCAGTCCCGCAGCCCGGCAAACGGGTCGGGATAGCGAAACGGCGGGGCGATTTCACGGAGCAAGCGGCGCGGATCGACGCGCTTGTCGCCGCCGCGGACCCGGCGAGCCGTCGGCTCCCAGGCAGGCTCCGGAGCGGTGATCGTGCGGGCCAGTTCCGCATACCACTCGGCACGCCGCACGGGACGGCCGTCGCTGACGACATACAACGGACCGGGAGCAGGATGGTCGGCGACGAGCGCCACGATCGCCGTCGCGTCGGCGACATGGATCAGGTTGAGCCAGGTGTCGGCAGGGCCGGCGAGCGGCCGACCGGCACGGATGTCGGCGAGGCGCGGGAGCCGACCTGGTCCATACAAGCCCGCCAGCCGCAGTATCACCGCCCGACCGGGGCAGCGGGAAGCGACGCACGCCTCCGCCTCGAGCAGCGCCAGCCCGGCCGGCCGATCGGGCCGCGCCGGTGTGTCTTCGTTCACGACCGAGCCGTCGGCTTCGCCGTAGACGCCGGTCGAACTGATGAACACGACCCGTGGGGCGCCCGGCAGGGCGTCGAGCAGCTCACCGAGACCGGTGACATGAAGGGCATGGTGCCCGGTGGCGGAATCGGGACTGACGGCCCACAGGACGGTATCGACCTCGGGCAGCCGGGCGAGCGGAAACGGGCCGGTGAGGTCGACGAGCAGCGGTTCGATCCCGTCTGCCGCCATGGCCGCAGCCCGAGCCGGGGAGCGGGTGGTGGCCCAGACCCGATCGCCTCGGGCGAGCCATTCCCGGGCGACGCGTGATCCGAGATAGCCGTGGCCGACGACGAGTCGGCGGCGCCCGGCCTTCGGGGGCGAAGCGTTCATCCGTCGAGTGCTCCGGGAGCCGCGGAGCCGTCGCGGCCCGACTCCAGCCACGCGGTGAGGATGATCTGCGCGGCGATCGCGTCGCTCCGTTCACGGCGCCGCCCCCGGGTGAGGCCCGAGCGTGCCAGCAGGCCTGCCGCCTCGCGCGAGGTGTAGCGCTCGTCCTGGAACGCCACCGGCAGGCCGGTCGTCGTCCGCAGCCAGACGGCGAACCGCTCCACCGCCGCCGACATCCGGCTGGCATTGCCGTCGGCGTGGATCGGCAAGCCGACGACGAATCCCACGAGGTCCTCCTCACGGGCGAGGTGGCGGTAGTAGTCGGCTTCGGCGGCGGCATCCCCACCCGCTTCGTGGACCTCGTGGGGGCTGGCGATGATCCGGGCCGCATCGCAGACCGCGATCCCCACGCGGCGCTGGCCATAGTCGATCCCTGCCAGACGCCCGGCGCTCGGCAGGCGATCCCCTCCTCCGGTCATCGCGACACCGGCTCCGGGGCCGTTCCGTCCGGCAGCGCGAAGCGGCCGGTGGTGAGGAACGACACCGTCGCCCGCTGAACGGTCGGATGGCGCATCATCAAGGCGTGGTGCACGGGGACGAGGAGGAAGTCGTCGGCACCGTCGAGCCGTGTCTCGGCGACGCGGACCACGGCATCGTCGTCTCCCTCGAGCAGGGCGCTGAATCCCGACTCGTCGCCACGGCCACCGGCGACGATCCCGAACGGGCAGGTCGGAACGGCGAGATCGGGGGCGATCTGTTCCCAGTCGACGACCAGTTCCCGGGCGGCTCCTTCTGCAAGCGCCGGGAGCCCCCACACGCGCGACGCCAATCGGGCCAGCTCCGACCCCTGGTTGGGAGCCCCGAGCATCACGATCCGCCGTACGCGGGCCAGCTCGGCCGGCGCCGCCGAGTGCATCCAACGGCGGACGACGAGGTTTCCCAGACTGTGGGCGACGAAACTCACCCCCTCGTCCGCCGGAAGGGCCGCGACGACACTGGCGAGCGCCGCACCATGGTCGGCCAAACCGGCACGTGGGCTGGCGTAGCCGAAGGTCACGACGGTGTCGGTCACGTGGCGGCGGAGGTGCTCGACGAGGGGACTCATGCTCGAACGCCCCTCGCCGAGGCCATGGAGCACGATCACCGTCGGGCCGGTGTGGCGTGGGATCAGGCCGGTGGTGACGAGGTCGGCGAACCGCTCGTCGCACGCGGCCCGCGGGCCGGCGATGACGACCCGGTCGCGGGGATCGAGGAGGCGGCAATCGTCGGTCCCGGGGCGGCGCTGGATTCGCCATTCATGGGCGATCCGTTCATCGGACCAGGCGAGCGCTTCGGCGGCGCGGCGGACCCGCTCGGCCCAGGCAGCCTGCCGTGCCCGGGCATCGACGGACACCTGGGTGTCGGGAGTCACGCCGTCAATCGCGGAGGCGGCCGGCTGGGCGGCGGCAAGGCCCGGTGGCAGGACGACGAGCAGGGCGAACGCCCGCAGGAGGGCACGGCCGCGGCCCGGCGGCGGATGTCCCGCGTCGCTGTCTGGCCACCCCCGGACACGGCGATCGGCCGCTGGGTGAGGCCGCCGGCGCTCCGGGAACCCCATGGTGTTCACCGCGGTCGGCCGAGCGGACCAAGGCCATCGATGGCTTGGTCCACGGACAGTCAGAGGTAGTCGCGCCACCCGCGTTTCTCCAGTTCCGTCACCACGCGGCGGACCGATTCCTCGTGGGCTCGGTCGGCGACGAGCGTGGCATCCGGAGTGTGTACCACCAGCATATCCTTCAATCCCATCGTGACGACGAGATGGTCACCGTCGGCGTGGACGATCGTCCGTACCGAGTCGATGCCGAGGTGGCGGCCGACGACGGTGTTGCCCTCGCTGTCGGTACCCCGCTGGCGGGCGACCGCCGACCAGCCGCCGAGGTCGTCCCAACCGAATGGCGCCTCGATGACGACGACGTCGCGGGCGTGCTCGAGGACCGCGTAGTCGATCGAGATCCCGTGGATCGCCGCGAACTCCCGGGCGAAGACGGCGTCCCGATCGGGGCGATCCCAGGCTGCCACGACCCGTTGCAGCCGCTCCATGCACTCCGGCTGGCGTGCGAGGAGCGCTTCGATGATCGTCCGTGCCTTCCACACGAAGATCCCGGCGTTCCACAGGTAGGTGCCGGCGGCGAGGTACTCCCTTGCCACTGCCGCTGGCGGCTTCTCCTTGAAGTGGGCGACACGGTTCACCACGGCGGGCCCGGCGTCGGCCAGTTTCTCCCCCTGCTGGATGTAGCCGAAGACCTCGGCCGGGTAGGTCGGCTTGATGCCGAACGTGACCAACCGGGCCGGTTGGGCGTCGACGAGAGCGGCTGCCTGGCGGATCGCGTTACGAAAGGACTCGGCGGGGCTGATGACATGGTCGGAGGGCATCACCGCGAGCGTCGCCTCGGGGTCGTGACGCGACACGAGCAGGGCCGAAAGCGCGATGCAGGGGGCGGTGTCGCGCTTGCACGGCTCCCCCACCAACGCCGATGCCGGTACGTCGGGAAGCTGTTCCCGCACGGTGGGCAGGAGCCGCTCGGCGGTGACGACGAGCACCTGCTCGGGTGCAACCAACCCCGACAGGCGATCGACGGTGGCCTGCAGCAGCGTCCGCTCGCCGGCCAGGCGCAACAGCTGCTTGGGAAGCGCCGCCCGACTGGCGGGCCAGAACCGCGTACCCGATCCACCCGCCATGATCACCACGTGGAGCATCACCGACCTCCGTGAGGAAACACGCGTCGCTCGTCGCCGATCCGTCGTGCGGTCCTCGGCCCACCCGCGGGGAAATCACCGGAACTCGCCACCGCCGGTCCCGCGTGGCGTTATCGGGTCCGCGCGGATGACGGCAGATGCGCTGATCCGCGTTCCCGGGGGCAAGGCCAGAGTGACGTCGTCGGCGTCGAGGATCGTGGCGGCGTCGAGCTCGACGACGACCCCCTCGTCGACGGTCACTCCCGCTGCGGCCAGAATCGCCCGGTCGCGGGCGATCAGTGCCTCGCGCACGTGCTCCGGTGTGTCGGCCGCCGCACCGCTGGGATTCTTGAGCGGGGCGAATCCCTCGCCCGGCTCGAGCTCGACGACGCACACCCGCCTCGCCAGGGGGAGGATGTCGAAGATGAAGCGTTCGAACTTCACCGCGTTGGGCGCGCGTGGGGCATGGTGGCGGCCGTCGGCGTCGACGAACGGGACCGCCTTACGCGCTGCGTGGAGCGGGAGGGCGTCGCCACGCGCCGCGCAGTGGGCGAGGAACTCGAGGGCGAAGGCATGCACGGCGATGCTGCCGGCGTGGAAGCGGAGCCGGCCGTCGGCCAGCCGCTCGGCCGCGGCGGTGGCGGGCAGATCGCTGTATTCGACGACCCGGGTCACGCCTCCGGAGGTGGCGATCACCCCGACGCGCTCGGCTGGCTCTCGCTTGCGGATCACCTGGAGCGTGAACTCGGCGGCGGCATCGAGGTGGGCGCCGAGGAACTCGGCATCGAGGGGCAGTGCCAGCGGGTTGTCGACCTGGAAACTCGCGACGGTCGCGACCCCGCGACGGCCGAACCACTCGAGCCCCCCGACGCCCGCCAGCGCCAAGAGCATGCCGCCGTGGCCATCGGGGGCGAGGGCGACGCGGTCCGGTGCGGCAAGGAGGATGTTGCCATCGGCCGCGTCGAAGGCCGGCAGGTCCTGTTGCCGGAACAGGAACACGTCGTCCGGGTCGAGCCCGCACCACTGCCGCGATGCCAGGAAGCGGCGCGTCTCGTCGTCGGTGGCGGCGCTGGTCATGATCGCCAGGGGGACTCCGCGTCCGTAGCGGCGGCCGATGGCCGCGAGTCGGCCGAGAAGCACGTCGAACAACGTGGCCTGCGACAGCGGCCCCACGGCGCACAGCCCCTTCGGCCCGGTGCACCCCAAGCGTGTGCCCTGTCCACCTGCGACAAGGATCGCCCCGACCGCGCCGGCCGCCAGTGCCTCCCGGCCGCGGGCGGCGACAGTCGGATCCGCACCGCGGAGGGGACGACAGGGGGGAGACTCGGCGCTCGCCAGATCGAACGACGTGTCCCCGGCAGGAGGGGCGAGGTGTCCGCGCCGGACACGCCGGGTGAGATCGGCGACGAGCCCCCAATCGATGGCCGTCACCTGCGCGAGCAGTCGCTCCCGTGCAGCGGCGTCGAGGCGCTCCCAGTGGGCGAGGACGCCGAGTTGATCGGCGCCGCGCAGCGCCGCCACCAGCGTGGGGGAGGGTTCGTCGAGCCGGTGGCCGGCGGAATCCATCGTCTACCCTCCTCCCCGGACCCAGCGGTACAGCAGCCACGCCAGCAGGGGAAACCCGAAGAAGATCACCGTGTAGGTGAACAGCGTCGTCCACAGTCGTTGCGGCCAGCGGGCCATGGAAGCCGATGCCTCAGGGATCCGGTGTGACGGGGACCGCGGTGGATCGTCCGGAGGAGGGCATCGGTCCGTCGGCCGTGAACGAGACGACGACCTCCACCGGGTCGTCGGCCGCATCCTCGAGGCGGCACTCGATCCGGGTGCCCCAGGGGAGTGTTTCGACCGCATCGGCCTCCGCTTCCGTCGCTGCTTCGACGGCGGCGATCGTGATCAGCGGGCTCACGGAGAAGGGCGGGCAGAACGCGACATGGGTCGGTGCCGAGCGCTCCCCCGGCGGGACGACGACGACCACCGTGCCCTCGATGCGGTCGGTCATCGTGTCCGCTCGATGGAAACGCATCAGCCGTTGCGAGAGGGCTCCACCGGAGGCCTCGGCGGGGGACGCCGTGGGCCCACCACCGACAGCACACGCCCCCAGTGGCGCCTGCGCCGCTCGGTGTCGTGCCTCCGGCTCGGCCATGGTCCTGGCCACGGCGCGGCGGCGCGGCACCCGCACCAGCGCCGCCGTCATCGCGGCCCCGGCTGTCGCCACCGCCGGCCACGCCGTCCCCCGCCACGGCCAAGGGGGCGCCAGTGCCGCCACCGCGCAGCAGAGGGCGATCCGTGCAGCGATCGGTTGCCACGCCATCCCCGGCGCCCTCTCGTCGGACCGCCCTGCGGCTGCCCGGGCGATCAGGTCGGCGGCGACCACGAATCCGACGCCGGTCAGCGCCACCGCCAGCATGCCGGCGGGGCGCCCACCCCCCGGGAGGCCTCCCGCCAACCGGCGGACGACGAGCACTCCGGCGCATGCGAGGGGGAGCGCCCCTGCCAGGGCGAGGGCGCCGGTGGCGAGCGCGGCACCGACGTCGTCGGCGCCGGCCGACCGGCGGGAGATTCTCCGGAACCCTATCGAGTCCGTCACGGCGGCGGGCATCCCTCGGCTGTGAGCACTCGATTCGTCCACACCTTCGTCACCGCATCAGCGGCGGCTGCGGCGCGGGCTCGTCACCGCGCCGCGCCGGCAATCGCGCCGGACCGGGCCGCTTGCGCCAGCGCCGTGGCGCGATCGGTCTTCTCCCAGCTGAAGCCATCGCGTCCGAAGTGGCCGCCCGCGGCGGTCTTGCGGTAGATCGGCCGCCGCAGGTCGAGGTAGTCGATGATCCCCCGGGGCGTGAGCGGGAAGAACTCGCGGACCACCGCACACAGTCGCTCGTCGGCGATCGCCCCGGTTCCCTCGGTGTCGACGTGCACGCTGACCGGATCGCTCACGCCGATCGCGTAGGCCAGCTGCACCTCACAGCGCTCGGCGAGGCCGGCGGCGACGATGTTCTTGGCGACATGGCGCGCCATGTAGGCGGCACTGCGGTCGACCTTGGTCGGATCCTTGCCGGAAAACGCGCCGCCGCCGTGCCGTCCCCAGCCACCGTAGGTATCGACGATGATCTTGCGGCCGGTGAGGCCGCAGTCACCGTGCGGACCGCCGACCACGAACCGACCGGTGGGGTTGATGTGGTAGGTGATCGAAGAAGTGTCGAGGTCCCGCGGGAGAAGCGGCTTGACGATCTTCTCGATGACGAACGTGCGGATCTCGTCGTTGGTGACGTGGGGAGCGTGCTGCGTGGAGACGACGATCGTGTCGATCCGCACCGGCTTGTCGCCGTCGTACTCCACGGTCACCTGGCTCTTCGAATCGGGCCGCAGCCAGTCGACCTCGTTCTTCTGCCGGGCTTCGGTCAGCCGGTTGAGGATCCGGTGGGAGAGGGCGATCGGCAGGGGCATCAGCTCCGGGGTCTCGTTGCAGGCGTAGCCGAACATCAGGCCCTGGTCGCCGGCGCCGATGTCCTTGCCCTTCGCCTCGTCCTCGTTGACGCCCATCGCGATGTCGCCCGACTGCTTGCCGACGGCGACGAGCACGGAGCAGGTGTCGGCGGCGATCCCCATCTCGTCGTCGGAGTAACCGACGTCACGGATCACGTCGCGGACGACTTTCTGGTAGTCGATCGTGCCGCGGGAGGTGATCTCGCCGGCGATCACCGCCAGACCGGTGGTCACCATCGTCTCGCAGGCCACGCGGCTGCGCGGATCCTGGGCCAGGTAGGCGTCGAGGACCCCGTCGGAAATCTGGTCCGCCAGTTTGTCCGGATGACCCATGCTGACCGACTCGCTGGTGAACAGATACTTCCCTCGTGACACGTCCGGTTCCTCGTCGTGATGGTGGATTCGCAGTCCGGTAGGCCGATGCCGAGGGCCGGATTATGGACGGTTTTCCGGGGACCGGCAACGGCCGCCCCCCGCGCCGCCGCCGCCGGCGACGTTTTCGAGGACGAGCGCGGCGGTCAGGGCCGTCGCGCCACGATGTGCCGCGACCGTCGCCCGGGCCTCGGCGCCGCGGGCGGCGGCCCATGCAGGGTCGTCGAGGCAACGGCCCACGAACTCGGTCAGCGCGTTCCCGTCGCCGACCACCGTCGCGGCGTCGGCGGCCAACAGCGTCGCCACTTCGGTGGCGAAGTTGCGCGTGTGGGGACCGAAGCAGACGGCTGTACCGTAGGCCGCCGGCTCGAGCATGTTCTGCCCGCCACGGTGGCCGTCGAGGCTGCCGCCCACGAACGCCACGGCCGCCGTACCCCACCACCAGGCCAACTCACCGGTCGTATCGACGAGCAAGACCGTGGTGGCGGGGGGGGGGTGACCCGCGTCGAGCCGGCTGCGCCGCTGCCAGGGCACGCCGGCGCGATCGAGCAGCGCGGCGATCGCCGGCGCGCGTTCGACGTGCCGCGGGACGATCACGAGCCGCAGCCGAGGATGCCGGGGCGCCAACGTGCGGTAGGTGGCCAGCGCCAGTTCCTCCTCCGGATGCTGCGTGCTTCCGGCGAGGAACACGACGTCGTCGGGGGTGAAGCCGGCGAGCGATTGCAGCCGGTGGATGTCGGGATGGTCACGGTCACCGCGGACGCCGTCGTACTTCAGTGAACCGGCGACGACGATCCGCCCCGCCCCGAGCGCCGCGAACCGCGCTGCGTCCTCGGCGGACCGGGCCACCACGACTGCCACCCGGGAGAGCATCCGCCGGACGACCGGTGCGATCCGGCCGTAGCCGGCGGCACTGCGCGGGCTCATCCGGGCGTTGGCGACGACGACCGGGATGCCACGGTGCCAGGCCCGCGCGAGAAGATTCGGCCACAGTTCCAGTTCGCCGAGGACGATCAACGCGGGGGCGCAGCGGTCGATGACCCGCTCCACCGCCCAGGAGAAGTCGAGCGGGCAGGGGAAGACACGGTCCGTGCCGAAACGCTTCCGCGCGACCTCCAGCCCGGTCGTCGTCGAACTGGAGACGACGCAATCGACGGGGCACCCGGCGGCCTCGGCCTGTCGCTCGATCTCGGCAGCGAGCGCGGTGAGCAGTTGCACCTCACCGACACTGACGCCGTGGAGCCAGATCCGCGGCCTCCCGGCCGGATCGGGGAGCGGTGCGATCGCGCCGGTGAACCGCACCCACGGGGCGGCGACTTGGCGCGCTCCCGAGAGCCTCCGCCACGCCACCCAGGGAAGGATGAGCAGCGCGACCAGCAGATAGACGACATCGAGCAGCATGCCGGAACGATCACGGGCGTGAGGCAGCGGCCGGAACGGCGCGTCACCCGGCCGCCACGCCGCTCGACTTGGCGCAGCAGTTCTTGAACTTCTTACCGCTGCCGCACGGGCAGGGGTCGTTGCGCCCCACCTTGGCGGCGAGATTGCGGATCGGCTCGAGCCGGGCCGGCTCACTCCCGGCTTCGGCCGCCGCCGGGGCTCCTGCCGGCGCGGTCGGTGGTGCTTCGATCGGGGCGGTCGGCCGGGCGGCCTCGGCATGGATCGCCGCGGTCTCCTGGAACGCGCTGCGGACGTCGTCGTCATCCACCTGCTCGATCCGGTAGACGAGGTCGGTGACCCGCTCGTCGATGCCGTTCCACATCAACTCGAAGATCCGCATCCCTTCGCGCTTGTACTCGACCTTCGGATCGACCTGGGCATAGCCCCGGAGTCCGACGCTGCTGCGGAGATGGTCCATCGCCAGGAGGTGGTCCTTCCAGGCGTTGTCGAGCGTCTGCAGGACGACGGCCCGCTCCATCCGCTTCATCTCTTCGCGCCCGTCGTCGCCGCGGCCGTGGCGCCTGGCGCTGGCGGAGAAGACCTCGCCGACGACCGTGTCGGGGTCGCCCGAGCCGAGGCGCTGCTCGTCGAGATCGCCGCCGAACCGATCGCGGGCCCAGGCGACGAATCCGGCCAGGTCGATGCGGCGGACGCCGTCGGGCTGGCGCTGCGAGAAGTGACCGAGCGCTCCGAGCACCGGATACTCGATCTCGCGCCGGTCGTAGACTTCGCGCGCCTTGGCCCGGACCTTCCGCCGGAACGCCTCGGGATCACCCCCCGTCCGCTGCAGGTCGGCGATCTCCTCGGGGGTGAGTTGGATCCCGAAGCGCCACTCGGTCCAGCCGCAGGCGCTGCGGACTCCGAAGTCATCGGCGAGGAACCGCGCACCCTCGGCGAGATCGATCGCCCGGATCGCGGCCGCCGCACGCTCCTGGAGCATGTCGGTGACGCCGTCACGGCCGATCCGGCGCAGCTCGCGGTCGTTGACACCGAGCTTCCAACGCGTGTTGACGAACGCCGCCAACGCCGCCCAGTTCCACTCCGTCTCGTCCTCGCCGTCGGGCAGGTTCTCCTCGACCGCCTCGGCGATCTGCACCTCCGATTGGCGCACCGCGTCCTCGCTCGCGACGCGCTCCGCCTCGGCGGGCGACAGTCCGCGGAAGTCGGCGGCGTCGAGCTCGCAGCCCAATTGCGAGGCCGCCCATGCGGCGAAGCTCTGCGAGCCGTAGTCCTTGTCGAGGAGGGTGCCGATGTTGGTGTCGATCTGGCGACCGACCATCTCCCGGATCAGTTCCCGGCAGTCGGCGTCCTCGAGGATCCGCTGGCGGAACCCGTAGACCCGCTTCCGCTGCTCGTCCATCACCTCGTCGTACTCGAGGAGGTTCTTGCGGACGTCGAAATGGCTCTCCTCGACCTTCTTCTGGGCCGCCTCGACCCGGCGGGTCACCATCCGGCTCTCGATCGCCTCGCCATCCTGCATCCCGAGGCGCGTGAGGACGTTCTTCACCCACTCGCCGGCGAAGATCCGCATCAGGTCGTCTTCGAGCGAGAGGAAGAACCGGCTCGAGCCGGGATCCCCCTGCCGGCCGCAGCGGCCGCGGAGCTGGAGGTCGATGCGCCGCGCCTCGTGGCGCTCGGTGCCGATGATCTGCAGCCCTCCCATCGACCGCACCAATTCCCCTTCGGCCTTCATGTTCTCGGCCTGGGAGATCTCGGCGACCAGCCCGTCCCACTCGTGCTTGGGGACATCGAGCCGCGTCGGGTAGCGATCCTGGAGCTTCGCCCAGGCGAGCGTTTCCGGGTTGCCGCCGAGGATGATGTCGGTGCCGCGTCCGGCCATGTTGGTGGCGATCGTCACCGCGCCGAGGCGCCCCGCCTGGGCGATGATCTCCGCCTCGCGCTTGTGGTGCTTGGCGTTGAGCACCTGGTGGTCGATGCCGCGCTTCTCGAGCAGTGCCGAGAGCCGCTCGCTCTTCTCGATCGACACCGTTCCGACAAGCACCGGGCAGCCGCGCCGCTGCAGCTCGCGGATCTTCCCCCGGGGCAGGGTCTCGACGTCGCCGCCGCGCCGCTCCCCCTCGGGCTTCAGTTCGAGGCGGATCTCGCGGTCGTCCTCGCCGACGATCCGGCCCATGTGGAAGCTGCCGTCGGCGAGGAGCACCGAATCCCAGCGGTGGATTCGCTCGACCTCGTCGGCCACCGCGATCCACTTCTCGCGTTCGGTGCGGTAGATGACGTCCGGATGGTTGATCCGCTTGAGGCCGCGGTTGGGGGGGATGGCGATGACGTCGAGCTTGTAGATCTTCCAGAACTCGCTCGCCTCGGTCATGGCGGTGCCGGTCATGCCGCCGACCTTGTCGTAGAGCTTGAAGAAGTTCTGCAGGGTGACCGTCGCCAGGGTCTGTGACTCCTCCTTGATCCGCACCCCTTCCTTCGCCTCGACCGCCTGGTGCAGCCCGTCGGACCACTGCCGCCCGGGCATCAGGCGGCCGGTGAACTCGTCGACGATCACCACCTCGCCGTTCTGGACGACGTAGTTCACGTCGCGCTTGTAGAGGTGATGGGCCTTGAGGGCGTTGTCGATGAGGTGCGGCCACTCCATGTTGCCGGCGGTGTAGAAGCTCTCGACGTCGGCCAGCCGCTCCGCGCGGCGCACGCCTTCCTCCGTGAGGGCGACGGTGTGCTCCTTCTCCTTGACCTCGAAATGGGTCTCCGCCTGGAGCTGCCGCGCGATCTGGTCGGCACGCGCGTATTTCCGCACGTCGTCGTGGGCCGGGCCCGAGATGATCAGCGGCGTCCGCGCCTCGTCGACGAGGATGTTGTCGACCTCGTCGATGATCGCGTAGTGGAGCGGACCCTGGCTCTGCTGGACGTGCGCGGGAAAGCGGTCGTCGCCGCGCCTGGCGAGGCGCATGTTGTCGCGCAGGTAGTCGAAGCCGAACTCGTTGTTGGTCCCGTAGGTGATGTCGCGGGCGTAGGATTTCTGCCGTTCGTCGGTCTCCATCCGCGACTGGATAGCGCCCACGGTCAGGCCGAGACCGATGTACAGCGGCCCCATCCACTCCATGTCGCGGCGCGCGAGGTAGTCGTTGACCGTGACGACATGGACGCCCTTCCCCTCCAGGGCGTTGAGGTAGGCCGGGAGCGTGGCGACGAGCGTCTTCCCCTCGCCGGTGATCATTTCGGCGATCGCCCCCGAGTGGAGCACCATCCCGCCGATCAGCTGCACGTCGTAGTGCCGCATCCCGAGGAACCGCCGGCCCCCCTCCCGGCAGACGGCGAACGCCTCGACGAGCAGGTCGTCGAGCGTCTCACCGGCGGCGAGCCGGCGGCGAAACTCCACGGTCTGGGCGCGGAGCTCGGCGTCGTTCATCGCCTGGTACTTCGGCTCCAGCGAGTTGATCGCCTCGATCTTGGGCTCCAGCCGGCGCAGGTAGCGTGCGTTCGACGAGCCGAACAGTCCGGTCAGCAGCCGTTCGACACGGTGCTCGACCGCGGAGCCCGCGTTGCCGACCGTCTCCCAGAGGCGTTCGAGGAATTCCATGACGGGATCAACGGGTCCGCGGGGGCGAAAACGGGCCGGGTGGTCCCGACGCTGACGTGGCCGGACTCCGCCGCCTGCCGGCGCCGGGTTCTGGAGACCGTCGGGGACGATCGAGGGGCGGGCAGCCGGATGGCAGGAAGGCAGGTTTTCCCGAGCCAGCTAACCTCCGAATAATTGTCACGGTTTCGGCCGCGGCTGGTCAAGGCGATCCTCGACCGGTCTACCGCACGACCCGATCGAGTAGCATGCGGTCGCTTCCCGCCGCTCCGCTCATCGGCCACTTGCCGACTTCCTCCCCATGATGGCCACGCCCTCCTTCCGGTCTGGCCGTGCCACACCACGGCCCCGTGCGGTCGGCCGCGACATTGCCGGGCAGTTGCTGTTTCTCGGCACCGGGACGAGCGTGGGCGTCCCCGTCGTCGGCTGTGGTTGCCCCACCTGCACCAGCCCCGATCCCCGCGACCGGCGGTTCCGCACGAGTGTGGCGCTGGGCCTCCCCGCCGGCACGCTCCTGATCGACACCACTCCCGATCTCCGCCAGCAACTGCTGAACGCCGGGCTGACGGCGATCGACGCGATCCTCTACACGCACGATCACGTCGACCACGTCTACGGACTCGACGACGTCCGGCCGATCTGCTTCCACTCCGGCCGCTCGGTGCCGGTGTACTGCGAACCGCGGGTCGAGGCCCGGATCCGGCTCGCCTTCGACTACGCTTTCGCGGCGATCCCCGCTCCCGGGGGCGGCGTTCCGAAGCTCGCCCTCGAGTCGATCTCGACCGAACCATTCACGGTGCTGGGAGCCCGCGCCGTGCCGCTCCGCCTCCGCCATGGACCGTTCGACGTCCTCGGTTTCCGGTTCGGCGACGTCGCCTACTGCACCGACACCAACGAGATCCCGGCGGCGACGCGGCCGCTCCTGGCCGGCCTCGACGTCCTCGTCCTCGACTGCCTGCGGCCGACGCGGCACCCGACCCATTTCTCGCTCGCCGAGGCGATCGACACGGCCCGGTCGATCGGGGCCCGGCGGACGTTGCTGGTGCACTTGTCCCACGAGCTCGGCCACGCCGAGGTGTCGGCACGGCTCCCGCCGGGAATCGAGCTGGCCCACGACGGGCTGGCGGTGCCGCTGACCGGGCTGGAGCGCGGTTGAGGCCACCCGGCCTATCGCCCCCCGCGGCGCAGCCGCAGGGCGTTGGCGATCACCGACAGCGAGCTGATGCTCATCGCCGCCGCCGCGAGCATCGGGCTGGTGACGTGCCCGAACAGCGGGTAGAGGAGGCCGGCGGCGACGGGCAGGGCGACGAGGTTGTAGACGGTCGCGAGGACGAGGTTCTGCCGCACGTTGGCCATCGTCGCGTCGGCCAACGCGACCGCGCGGGGCACTGCCGCCAGCCCGCCGGTGAGGAGCGTGATGTCGGCGCTCCCGATCGCCACGTCGGCGCCTTCCCCCATGGCCAGGCCGACGTCGGCGGCGGCCAGCGCGACCGCGTCGTTGATCCCGTCGCCGACGAAGGCCACCCGCTGCCCCTGCCGGCGCAGGGCGGTCACCCGGTCTGCCTTGTCCTCGGGCGACAGTCCGCCGGCGACTCGCTCGATCCCCACCAGACGGGCGAGATGCTCGGCGGCCGCGGGGCGGTCGCCGGAGAGCAGTTCGATCCCCGCGCCGCGCCGCCGCAGGAAGCCGACGACGTCGGCGGCGTCGTCGCGGGGCGGATCGGTGATCGCGAAGGCACCGGCGAGGTGGCCATCGACGGCGGCGAACACGAGCGTCTGTCCGGCGGCAGTGGCCTCGGCCACCCACTCAGCCGCCGGACCGGTTTGCAGCGGCGTCAGCTCGATCCCGTCGTCACCGAGCAGGCCGGCGGTTCCCACCACCACGGCGCGATCGCCGCACCGCCCCCGGATCCCGCGCCCGATCACGGCGGTCGCATCCGCCACCGGCGGGATCGGCTCCCCGGCGGCGGCGACGGCAAACGCCTTGGCCAGCGGGTGCTCGCTCACCTTTTCCACGGCCGCCACCATGCCGAGCAGGGAGTGCGCCGCGGGCACCCTCCCGGGAACCGCCAGCGAGCCGACGACGCGCGGCGCCCCGGCGGTCAGGGTTCCGGTCTTGTCGAACGTGTACAGCGTCGCGGCGGCCAGGGACTCGAGGGCGGCGGGGCTACGGACGAGGATCCCCTCGCGCGCCCCGCGGCCGATCGCCACGGTCATCGACAGCGGCGTCGCCAATCCGAGGCTGCAGGGGCAGGCGATCACCAGCACGCTGACCGCGGACACGAGGCCCAGGGCGAGCCGCGGTTCCGGGCCGAACGCGGCCCAGCCGAGAAACGTGGCCAGGGCGAGACCGAGCACCGCCGGGGTGAACACCGCCGCGGCCCGGTCGGCAAGGGCCTCGATCGGCGCCCGCCGCGATTGTGCCTCGCGCACGAGCCGGGCGATCCGCGCCACCAGCGCCCCGGCGGCCGCGGTGTCGGCGCGGATCACCAGCGCCGCCGGACCGTTGATCGCACCGCCGAGGAGTTTGTCGCCGGGCCCGCGCGCCACCGGCAGCGGCTCGCCGGTGAGGAGCGACTCGTCGCAGGTCGTCGTGCCCTCCAGCAGCGTCGCATCGGTGGGAATCCGCCCGCCGGGGCGTACACGGAGGAGGTCGCCCGGCCGTACCTGGCTGAGCGGCACCGTCTTGCCGCCGGGATGGCGCTCCGCGGTGGGTGGGGCGAGGTCGAGAAGCGCGCGGAGCGCGGCTCCGGTGCCGCGCCTGGCACGCGACTCGAGCGCCTGGCCCGCGAGCACGAGGACGACGATCATCCCTGCCGATTCGAAAAACGTTTCGACGCTGCCGTCGTGGCGGCGGAACGCGGGCGGAAACAGCCCCGGGGCGACGGTGGCGACGACGCTGGCGACGAACGCCACCGTGATCCCCAGCCCGACCAGGGAGAACATCGTCGGCCGGCCGCGCCGGAAACCGGCCCAGCCGCCGGTGAGGATCGGCCAGCCACCCCACAGGACCAGCGGTGCGGCGAGCAGTAGTTGAAGGACGTTGCCGGTCGTCCCCGCCAGCCAGCCGACGATGCCGTCGGTGATGCCCAGCGCGTGGCCGGCCATCCCCGTCATCGACACCGCCATCAACAAGCCGCCGAGCAGGGCACAGACCACCAGCCGGCGCCGGGCCCGGGCCGCGTCGTCCGCCGCCGTGGAGGCCTGACCGATCGGGACCAGCTCCATCCCGCACACCGGGCAGCTTCCGGGGGCCGACGCCGTGACGTCGGGATGCATCGGGCACTGCCAGCCGAGCTCACCGGCGCCGGGACGGGCGCAGCACGGGGGCAGCGGTGCGCCAGCGGCCGCCGGCCCGGGGGGAGGAGCGTCGGGTTGGATCACCTCGAGCTTCATGAGGGGCTCACCGGATCGGGTTCCTGTGACGTCGCGACGAGGGCCGCCAGCGTCCGCGCGGCGGCGCCGGAGTCGATCGCCTCGATGGCGATCCTGTAGCCGTCGGCCGGGGTCGCGCTCCGGCTGGCGGCCCAGAGCAGGGCTCCGGCATTGACGGCCACCGTCTCGCGTGCCGGCCCCGGCACGCCGGCGAGGACGGCGGTGATCGCCGCGGCGCTGGCCGCGGGACCGTCGACGAGCAAGCTGCCGAGATCCTCGGCGTTGCGGCGGGACAGGCCGAAGTCTTCGGGCTCCCAACGGCACCGGCGTCGCACCCCGCCGGCGATCTCGACGACATCCGTCGGCCCGAAGACGCTCACCTCGTCACAGGCGTTCCCGGCCGGCAGCGTCCCCGACACGACCAGCACGCGCTGCATCCCGAGGTCGGCCGCGGCGTGGGCCAGCGGCTCGCGCAGCTCCGGTCGGCCCACCCCCACCACCTGGACGGTCGCCCCGGCGGGATTGCACAGCGGGCCGATCGCGTTGAACAGCGTCGGCCGACCCAGCGCCCTTCGCAGCGGGCCGACGAGGGCCATCACCGGGTGGTACACCGGTGCCAGGCAGAAGCAGATGCCGGCGACGTCGAGGCACCGGGCCGCCACCGCCGGTCCGCAGCCGACGCGGACACCGAGTCGTTCGAGCACGTCGGCCGACCCGGTCGCGCTCGACACCGCGCGGTTGCCGTGCTTCGCGACCGGCAGGCCCGCTGCCGCGGCCACCAGGGCGGCGGCGGTCGAGATGTTGAACGTCCCGGCGCCGTCGCCGCCGGTGCCACAGGTGTCGGCGACGACGGGGTGGCCGTGGCGCACCGCCACCATCCGTTCACGGACCGCCGCCGCGACTCCGGCGATCGCGCCAGCGTCGGGGGCCCGGTCAGCCATCGACGACAGCCAGCGGCCGAAGGTGTCGAGGTCGCCGCGCCGGTCGAAGACGGCGGCGACGAGGTCGTGGACCTCCTGCCGCGACGGCGTCAGGCCCGCGGAAAGGCGTTCCAGGGCTACGGCGCCGGGATCTGCCGCCGCGCTCATGGGGTGAGCCTCCGCAGGCCTTCGGGAACGATCGACCGTCGGTTTCGCATACGATGTCTCGGGCCTGGGATCGCGAGCAGACCGTGGTCTCGGGAGTCGGCCGCCGGATGGGGACGCCCGGATCCCGGAAAACCGGCGGCGGTGCCGGCGGTCGCTCGGGTGGACGGCGGCCACGGAGGCCATCGTCCACGGACCACTCGGTTGGCCGGCCGCCGCGGTTCGTCAGCCTACACCGGCCATCGTCCCCTGGAGCGAGTTGAGCCGTGGCCCGCAAGGTGATTCTCGACATCGACCCCGGGATCGACGACGCCCTCGCCCTGACGCTGGCGCTGTTCGACCCACGGTTGGAGGTGCTCGCGGTGACCGCCACGGCGGGGTGCGTCGGTCACGAGCAGGCGACGGCCAATCTCCAGGCTCTCGTCAATTTCCTCGATCCCCCTCGGCTGCCGCGCCTCGGCAGTGCCCCGGCCGACGTCGAACTCGCCCCCTGGCCCTACCGTCTCGACGGCAGCGACGGCCTCGGCGGGATCGACCTGCCCCAGGTGTCGCTCCACGGCAGCCACGTGGCCGAGAAAGTCATCACCGAAACGGTCCGGGCCCATCCCCGGCAGGTAACGCTCGTCGCCCTCGGCCCGTTGACCAATCTCGCCCGGTCTTTCCGCCGTGATCCGACGCTCGTCGAACTGCTCCAGGAGGTGGTGGTCTGTGGCGGCACGCTCCGTGGCACCGGCGATGCGACAGCCGTCGCCGACACCAATTTCGCCGCCGACCCCCTCTCCGCCCGCGCGGTGATCCGCGAACCGGTGGCCAAGGTCCTGGTGCCGCTGGAGACGATCGGGCAGGTGGCGCTGGGGTTCGACCTGCTCGACCAGCTTCCCGACGAGACCTCGCGGGGCGGCGCGCTGGTCCGGCGGATGCTGCCGCACGCCTACCGGGCCCAGCGGCAGGTGCTCGGCAGCGAGGGGATCACGCTCCCCGGCACGGTCGCCCTGGCGTCGGTCGTCCATCCCGCGTTGTTCGAACGGACGGCGGTCGTCGCCGACGTCGAGACCAGCGGCGAATTGACCGCCGGGATGCTCGTCATCGATCGCCGCCAGGCCCGCACCGGCAGCCCCACCGCCGACATCGTCTCGGGATGCGATGCCGCCGGGGTCGTCGATTTCCTGATCCGCGGCCTCCAGGCGGCTGCCGCAGCGACCTGAGCGGGGCGGTCACCGCGGCTCGTATTGGTCGCGGCTGGCGACGCGGAGGCGCAGCGCCACACGACCGCGGTCGCGGAAGACGACCAGACCGACCTCGCGATCGGTCGGCGTGGTGCTCACCAGGCTGACCAGATGATCGTCGTCCTCGACCGACAGTCCGCTGAACTCGAGGATCACGTCGTCGGCCAGCAGGCCCGCCAGGTCGGCCGGCGACCCGGGGGTGACGCCGGTGACGCGTGCCCCCACCGGCCGCACCATGCCGAGGCGCTCCGCCGACTGACGATTGAACGAATTGTCGAGGGCGACACCGAGGTAACCGCGCGCCACCTTGCCGTTCTCGACCAGTTGGCGGGCGACGAACTCGACCATACCGGCCGGGATCGCGAATCCGATCCCCTCGCTGCCGCCGGAGTTGCTGGCGATCGCGGTGTTGAGGCCGACGACCTCGCCACGGAGATTGACCAGCGGCCCGCCACTGTTGCCCGGATTGATCGCGGCGTCGGTCTGGATGAAGTCCTGGAACCGGACGCGCTCGTCGCCGAGCTCGAGATCGCGGCGCCCCTTCGCCGACACGATCCCCATCGTCACCGAGTGCGACAGCCCGAACGGGCTGCCGATCGCCAGCACGGTGTCGCCGATCTCGACCGTGTCTCCCGCTGCCAGCCGCGCCGTCTCGAGCTCGGTGCCGGTGATCTCGAGGACCGCGATATCGGTGCCGGCATCGGACCAGAGACGCCGCGGCGAAAGTTCACGGCCGTCGTCGAGGCGGATGGTGATGTTGTCGAGTTCCGCCCGGTTGACGACATGGCGGTTGGTGATCACGACCGTCCGTCCGGCGATCGACGTGATCACTCCCGAGCCGGCCTCCTCCTCGCTCGCCTTGCCCGCCCGCGGACGGAGCGCGGGCTTGCGGGCGTCGATGTGGACGACCGTCGGCCGGAGGAGGAGGGTGAGCCGGCGCAGCTGGGCGCCCTGCCGCTCGAGGTACTCGGCCTCCCGGGCCACCTGCCCGTAGAGCCGTTCGCGCTCGGCTGCCGAAAGCCGCGCGGGGCGGACCGGATCGACACGCGGGACGCCCGTACCGCCGACCGCATCCGGAATTGCCGGGGGCTCGTCGGCGACCGACGGACACACCGTCGAGGTGACGGCGATGGCCAGCACCACGACGGAGCGGTTGCGAAACGAAGCCAGAGGCCTGCAGGCGGACATGACCGGCTCCGTGGGGCTCGTCCTCGTGGGCCAGCGGAGCATACCCGACGGTCGGACCGCCGCACGCCCGCTAGCCGACGTCGAGCTCGACGTCGCCGGCGAAGCTGTCTTCGGCCTCCTCACGCGATGGCCGGAATCCGGTCCGCTCGCTGTCGCGCTGGCAGGAGATGCACATCGTCGCGTAGGGCAGGGCATGGAGGCGGGCCATCGGGATCTTGCAGGAACAGACTTCGCAGAGCCCGTACTCGCCCGATTTCATCCGCTCCAGCGCATTCTCGATGTGGGCCAATTCGCGGCTCTCCACCTCGGCGAGCTGCGAACTGATCTCGTCCTGGGCCGAATCGAGGGCGGCATCGATCATGTCGCCCGGCGACTCGCTGCGCAACTCCTTGAGCAACGACAGGTCGCCTGCCAGAGCACTGCGCAGGGCATCCCGTCGGCGGACGAGGATCGTCCGCAGGTTCACGAGGGCGTCTTTGCGTGCCATGGTTCAGTCTCCTCGCCCGGACGGATAGTTTCCGGCACGGCGGGCCTTGCCCCGCGCGCCGGCGCCCTGGGTCGCACCGAATACTACGCCGCTCGCAGGCGGTGGTTCGGCGGCCGCGCGCTCCTCCGGCGTGATCTATCGAAAAACGTGCCGCCCTGGGGTGCGACACTTGGCGGCAGGCGGAAGATCTCCCCCAAAACCCGCCGTTTTGGGCCCCCTCGGGCGACCAGGCGCCCCTCCAGCCGGCCGAGGAAAGGGCATCCTGGGGCGTTCCGGTCACCCGGGGCGGTCCGGGGCGCCGTCGGGCATCTGGCTCAGGCCCGCCACGACGGTGTCCCACGCCCCCTCGACATGTTCGCGCCGCGTGGTCGGGGAGCCGACTGCCAGCCGGATCGCCGTTCGCCCGGCGACCCGCGCCTGGCTCATCAGCACCCGGCCGGTGGCGTTGATCCGCTCGAGGAGGATCGTGGTGGCGGCGTCGCCGCCGGCAGCGGCGAAGCAGACCAGCGCCAGGCTCGGTGGGCAGAGGAGCACGAGCCGGTCGTCGGCTGCCACCCGTTCGGCGAACCATCCGGCCCAGTGGACATGGTCGCGGATCCGCCCGCGCAGCGCTTCGGCTCCAGTGAGGCGGAGCGTGAGCCACAGCTTGAGCGCCCGGAAACGCCGCCCCAAGGGCACCTGCCAGTCGCTGTAGTCGATCACGGCGCCACTTTCTGTGGCGGCGTTCCGCAGGTACTCCGGTTTCACCGACAAGGCGCGGACCACTGGAGCCCGGTCGGCGAGCCACAGGCAGTGGCAATCGAAGTTGACCTGCAGCCACTTGTGCGGATTGGTGCCCCAGCTGTCGATCGCGTCGGTTCCGGCGACGAGGTCGGCACGCCATTCGGGGCACAGTGCCGCCGTGCCCGCCCAGGCGGCGTCGACATGCACCCAGGCGCCGTGCCGCGCGGCCGCGGCGGCGATCGCCAACACCGGATCGATGCCCCCGCGCGCCGTCGTGCCGACGGTCGCCACGACGAGGCAGGGGCGGCAGCCGGCGGCGGCGTCGGCGGCCAGCCTGTCGCTCAGCGCGGCGGCATCGAGGCCGCCGTCGGCAGCGACGGCAATCCGGCGCAAAGCCCCCCGGCCGAGGCCGGCGATGCCGAGCGCCTTTTCCACACACGAATGGGCGTCGGCACTGGCATAGACCGTCAGCGGCGCCGGGGTGGCCGCCATGCCGGCGCCGTTGGTGATTCCGGCGGTGGCGCGTTCCCGCGCCGCCAGCAGCGCCACCAGCACGCCGCTCGACGCCGAGTCGAGGATCACGCCGCCGCCGGGGCCGCGGCTGGTGAGCCGCGCCGGCAGGCCCAGCAGGTCCGCCAGCCAATCGAGGACGTGGGTCTCGAGCTCGGTACAGGCCGGGGAGGTCGACCACAGCATCCCCTGGACGCCGAGCCCGGCGGCGAGCAGCTCGCCGAGAATCGACGGCGGAGCGGTGCTGGCCGGGAAGTAAGCGAAGAACCCGGGGTGCTGCCAGTGGGTCAGCGCCGGCAGGATCACCCGATCGAGATCGGCGAGAACCGCGGCGAGCGGCTCGGGCGTGTCGGGGGCCGCGGCGGGGAGTTGCCGGCGCACCGCCCCCGGTTCCACCGGCAGGCTCACCGGGCGGTCGGCGAGCGTCGCCCAGTAGTCGGCCAACCAGTCGACCACCGCCCTCCCCTCGCGGCGGAACCGCTCCGGATCGAACGCCGCGTTCATGGGGCCGCCGCGCCGAAGCACCACACGGTGCCTTCCCCGTCGGCGACGACGAGGACCCCGTCGGCGACGGCCGGCGACGCGGTGAACGCCACGCCGGCGTCGAACTGCCAGCGTTCCTGCCCGGCGCCGGCATCGAGGGCCACGATCCGCCCGGCGGAATCGGCGGCGATCACGGCGCTGCCGCCGCCGGCGACGCGGACCACGACCGGCGAGCCATCGACGCGGCCGCGAATCGGGTGCCGCCAGCGCCGTGATCCGTCGGCGATCGCGAACGCCTCCAGCGCCCGGCCGCGCGTCCCGACCACGGCCAGGTCGCCGGCGATCGCGGCGCTGGAGCGGTAGGCCTGCGGGCTGCCGGTGGGATCGACCTGCCAGGCGACGCGTGCGGCCGCGACGTCGATGCCGAAGAACACGCCCCCCTCGCTGCCGAACAGGGCCCGGCCGGAGACGGCCGCGGGGGTCGTGCCGGTGGGACCGTCGATCGCCACGGCCGAGGCCTCGGTGCCGGTGGCGACGTCGATGGCGTGGAGCTTGCCGTCGCAACCGGCCAGCAGCACGAATCCGTCGGCGACCGTGGGCGAGCAGCGGATCTGGTCGCCGATCTGGTGACGCCAGACTTCCGTACCGTCGGCGAGGCGGAGGCACGCCAGCGTCGCGTCCTGCGAGCCGATCAGCACGCGCGGCCCGTCGTCGGCGGCGACGATCGTCGGGCCGCCGGAGATCTCCCCCCCCGCCTCGAAACGCCAGCGCTCCGAGCCGTCGGTGCGGTCGAGCCCACGGACGATTCCCGCCCCGTCGCCGACGACGACCACCGGCACCGCGGCGTCGGTCGAGACCGCCGCTGCCGACGGGAAGCCGTTCTCCCCTTTCACGGTCCACAGCGGACGGCCGTCGGCCAGCGCGAGGGCGTGGAACGTGCCGTCGAGGTCACCGACGTAGATCGTGCCGGCGGCGATCACCGGCGTGGCGTCGACGGCGGTCTTGCCGAGCGACCGCTGCCAGCGTTCCGCCAGCGGCAGCGCGAGCTCCGTGGCCGAGCGCCCGGTTCCGGCGAGGCAGCCGCGGAACACGGGCCAGGCGTCGGCCGGCGCCTCGGTGTCGTCGCCGAGCGCGACGGAGACCAGCAGGGCCAGCGCGGTGGCCGTCACACAAAACCGCAGAGCAGGCGACGTCATCGGGCGGCCTCGTAGAGCAGGGCGAGGTCGGCGGTCGCCACGGGGCGCGGATTGAACCCCGCCGTCCACTGTCCGGCCGCGGCGGTCGCCAGCGCCGTCACGTCGGGCGTCGCCAGTCCCAGGTCGGCCAGCCGGCAGGCGAGCCCCGAGCTTGCGACGAGGGACTCGAGCCACACGGCGAGGCGCTCCGCCGTCGGCGGTCCGGCTTCGTCGGCGAGGTGGGCTGCCAGTTCGCCATACCCGTCGGCACCGGCCGCGGCGTTGAACCGGACCACGTGCGGGAGCATCAGCCCCACGGCCTGGCCGTGGACAACGTCGTGGGCCGCGGTGAGCGGATTGGCCAGCGCGTGGGCGGCGCCGAGCATCGAGTTCTCGATCGCCAGGCCGGCCCAGGCGGCCGCCAGTTGGACGTCGGCCCGGGCCGCGACATCGGCCGGGTCGGCGAACACGCGCGGCAGACCGTGCGCCAACAGCGCGAACGCGGCCCGCGAGAAGACGCGCGAGGCGGGCGTCGCCGCCCGGCTGACGTGGCTCTCGACGGCGTGCGACACGGCGTCGATCCCGGTCAGCGCCGTGACGCGTGCGGGCTGGGTGAGGGTCAGCACCACGTCGAGGATCGCCACCCGGAACGCCGCCTGTGGATCGCCGCAGGCCATCTTCATGCCGGTGTCGTCGTCGGTGACCAGGGCGAACGACTGCGTCTCGCTCCCCGTCCCGGCCGTCGTCGGGACGGCGATCGACGGGAGCAGCGGGCCGGTCGCGGTGTGGCGGCCGCGGTAATCCTGCATCCGCCCGCCGCAGGAGACGAGGAAGTTGATCCCCTTGGCGCAGTCCATCGAACTACCACCGCCGAGGCCGACGATCAGGTCGGGGCGGAACTCGCGCGCCCGGGCGGCGCCCTCCGCCACCGCACCGCTCCCGGGGTCTTCCGTGAACTCATCGAACAGGGCCGTCGCCAGCCCCGCTCCCTCGAGAGCCGCCAGGCCGGTGGCAGCGTGACCGGCCCGCTGGACACCCCGGTCGCTGACGACCAGCACGCGCTGCGCGCCGAGCTCGGTGGCGAGGCTCCCCAGGCGGCCGAGCGTTCCGGCTCCCACCACCAGCCGTGTCGGGGCCCGCATCTCGAAGGGAGTCGGGGCGCCGGCGGGCGGTGACGCGGCGGAGGGGGGAGGTGGGTGCATGGCGTTCCTGCGGCCTCGTGCCCTGGACCGCTCACGCCGTGGCCGCAGCCGCCGGCGCGGGGACCTGGAGGGCCCGCGAACGGTAGAGAAAGTCGATGATGTTGCCTTCGTGCGGCTGGAGCCAGTCGAGCCGGGTGGTGGGAATCGGCCCGAGGTTGAGCCGGTCGATGTCGGTGCAGTCGGCGAGCCGCGCCTGGAGGGCGGCGTCGTCGGTGAGCGCCGTCGCCACCAGCGTCGGCCCGATCCGCTCGAACCACTGCTCCTGCGGGCAACGGACCACTGCCACGAACGGAAACATGTACTCCGCCTTGGCGATCTCGGAATCGGGCGAGTCGCAGTGGGCGACCACCGGCCGCAGCCAGCCGCAGCGCTCCCCCTCGACGAAGCGCTCGCCGTAGGGGGCCGTGGCATGGGACACGCCGGGGGCCTTGAGACCGGCCTCGATCTGGCCCCAGATCGCCTTGGCTGCGCCGGGCACGGTGAACGCGGCGAGCTTCGCGTCGGGATCGTCGGGGAGCTTGACCGGGATCGGTCCGAGCCGCTCCGCCAGGGCGGCGGCGATCGCCTCGGTGTGGCGGCTGGCCCAGATCGCCGAGGCGTTGATGCAACCCCGGCCGCTGTTGGCGGCGACACTCTCGGCCATCAGGTCGAGGTGGCGTTCCCAGTCGTCGACGCAGTCGTCGCCGATGAGGATCTTCGAGAACCCGGGGCCGTGCACCTGGACGCGCGGATTGCCGCGGTACTGCTCCACCGTCTTGGCACTGCCGAAAATCATGCTCCGCCGGCAACTGGCGAGGATCGCCGCCCCGACGTCGGTGGCGCCCGGGTAGAGGCCGATGCATTCGGCCGGGATCCCCGCTTCGACCATCGCCGCCGCCATCCGGTAGGGAGTCCACGGCTCCTGGCCCCCGGGTTTCATCACCAGGCCGACCCCCAAGGCGATCACCGGCAGCCAGAGGGTGTGGACGCCGGGCGAGTTGCTCGGCAGCACCAGCCCGAGCACGGGGGCCTGGGCCTGGTAACTCACCACCACGCCTCGCTGCTCGCGCCCCCAGCCCTTCCAGAGGATCTCGGGCGGCAAGCCGCGCGACAGCGCGTCGAGCATCCGGTCCATGTTGGAGAGGACGAACAGGTTCTTCTGCATGTTCGCCCGGCAGAGCGACTCGGGGAGGCCGGTGGTCGCCGACTGCTGGCGGACGAAGTCGGCCGGCGACTGGGGCGTGCCGCCCACGGAGAGCGTTCCATGGGCATAGAGATTGCCGGCCGTCTGGAGCCGTTCGACGATCTCCTCGGGCTCGAAAGCGAGCAGCGCCTCCCGGGCCCGCGCCGCCTTGCCGAGGTCGCGGCCGACCAGCGCCCCGCCGACCTGACTCACTTCGGCGACCGGCTCGCCGCTGAGAAAATGGACGAGCGTCGTTCGCTCGATCGACTCGTACGGTTTGCCGAACCGCCACGCGGGGAGATGCATCGGAAAGCTCCAGGGAAAAGCGGTGCGGGACGGACGGCGGACGGCCGCCACGGGCGTCCCGGCGCCGCGCCGGGGGGTCGCCGCCGATCCGCGGGGGCAGTGCGATACCGGGTCAATACACCCCGACGGTCGTCGAAGCGGCGAGGGCGCGGAACGGACGGACTCCGCTGATCCCGTCCCATGGGTACTTCGCGTAGGGCAGCTCACGCTCCCCCTCGTCGCGCTCGAGGAACCCGGGGATGAACGTCTCGTGGGTCAGCGTCGTGAGGCGGACACGGCCGGTGCCTCCGTAGGGCACGACCGAATCGGGATCGTCGAAATCGACGACTTCGATCACGGCCCGCGGCTGGGGGGCGTAGTACGCGATCGTGTAGCCGTCGGCGGGGATCACCGGCCGTGAGGCGGCCAATCCCATCAGCGTGTTGCCGTAGGTCGGCGTCATGTACGAGCCGTCGAGCAATTCCTCGACCGCGAACCGGGTCCACTGCGGCGTGAACTCGGTGCCCCCGGAGAAGATCCCGGTGATCCCCATCTTGTGGATCGTCGTCCCGCGCTTCTCGAGCGCCAGCGCGAGCGACTCGAGGAGTTTCGGCGTCGTGAACATGCACTTCACGTCGTGGCCGGCGGTGAGGATCGTGATCGCCTGGTCGATGCAGTGCTGCTTGTAGGCCTCGAGGTGCTCCATCCAGCCCTTCTGGATCAGCTTGATCACCCAGCGCGGGTCGAGGTCGACGCAGAAGCAGATCCCGCCGCGGTGCTGGGCGAGGTGCTCGATGGAGAGGCGCAGGCGCCGCGGACCGGAGGGCCCGAGCATCAGCCAGTTGGCCCCGCGCGGAAAAAACTCCTCCGGCAGCGTGTCGCTGAACATCTCGTAGTCGGTGCGGAAATCGCGATGGTTGACGCGCGACTTGGGGACTCCCGTCGTGCCGCCGGTCTCGAACACGTATATCGGCTTGTCGGCGAGTCCCTTCGGCACCCAGCGCCGCACCGGCCCCCCGCGCAGCCACTCGTCCTCGAACGGCGGGAACTTCCGCAGGTCGGCGAACCCCTTGACGTCCTGGAGCGGGTCGAACGGCAGCGAGCGGGCGTAGTCGAGCCAGAACGGGCATCCGGTCGACTCGTGGAAATGCCAGGCCATCATCTCGACGACGTGGGCGTCGAGGGCCGCGCGCGCCTCGGCGACCGCTGCGGGGGGCGCGACGGCGAACACCGGGGGCTTGTCTGCGACCGAAGACTGGGACGCCATCGTGGGGTTCCTTGTCGGGCGACGAACGCGGCGGGGGCAGCGGAACGGGGGGCGGGGCTCCGTCAGGAGCCGGATTGATTGGCCGGCGACTGCGGTCCGCCGAGTTGGGCGAACAATTGCAGCACGGCGTTGAAGTGCGCCAGCCGCGGGCCGTAGCGGTCGATGAATTCGCCGAGCGCGAACTCGCTGTCGGCGAAATCCTCGGCGTTTTCCCGGGCCTCACGGGCGATGCTGCCGAGAAACTCGGTGTGGACGCGGGCCAGAGATTCGGCGGCCAGGCGGCAGGAACGCGACAATTCCGGATTGGCGTCCTTCCAGGCCTTCAATTCCGCGAGCCGCTGGCGCTGCTGCTGGGCGAGGAACCCGGCGATTTCGCCCAGTTGCTCGGTGGTCTTCTGCTGGGCCGCGACCAATTCCCGCAGCAGCCTTACCACCTCGTCGCCACCGGGAGGGGCGGCAGCCCCGGTCTGGCCGGACGCGACCGTCCCGGAAGAGATGTCGAGTTGGGTGAAGACCGTGACCGGATCCTGCATCGCGTGTCCCTTCGTGCCGAGCGGACGCCGGCGGACCGGCTCGATCATTGTAACGCCCTCCGCCGCCATGGCAGGCGTCAGGGTTCCCCCAGTTCACCCCCGCAACGCGGCCGGCTCCGGCCGTCAAGCCATCCGGATGCCCCAGCCGGCCGACGGGGCGGCTCCGGGCAGGGCATTCAAGACCGGTTCCCGCCGACCCGATGACAGGGGCAGGCGGGAAGGTACCCCGCCGCCGTGCGGAGGATTCGAGCCGGTATGCAGCGGGCCCTCGACCAGCGGCCGGACGACCCGGTGATCGGGTTTCTCACCGCCGTCGACACTCCCACCCACGGCTGCCTCGGCGGCTACCTGCTCGTCGATGGCTGCGGTCGGCCGATCGAGTTCCACTGCACGACGCCCGTCAAGGTGTCGCGCGCCCAGCAGATCCTCTACGGGGCGACGCTCCCCGGGCAGCTCCACGGCCGGCATCTCGGCGCGGCGCTCCTCGGCGGAGCGACGGTGACCCCGCGGCTGGTGGTCACCGACCTCGAGACGATGCTCGCGGTCCGTACCGAGACGGATCTGCCGGTCGCTCTGGTGACCACGCCCGACGGCGATCGTCCCGGCACGATGGTTCTCGGCGGGGCCGCGGTCATTCCGCCGCCGACACGGGCCGACGACGGGTGGCGCGAGGCCCTCGAGATGCTCGCCCGCGCCGTCGATCTCCACGAGCCGTTCGGCCGGATCCGCGCGGCGATCGACGAAGCACAGCGGCACTGATCGCGCCGGCATGCAACTTCCCACCACCCCGCCGGGGCCGTCGCTGCGCAGCCTCGCCGCGCCCGCCCTCGCCCTCCCCGCGGCCGCCGTGATCCGCCACGAGCCCTGTCTGCCGGCCGCGGCCGTGCTGACGGTGCCGGTGCTCGACGGCCGCCCGGTGGTCCACTCTCTCGCGCTTCCCGACCGGTTGCCGGCGGTGACGGTGCGGAGCTTTCCGGTCGCCGCCGCAGCACCCGCTCCGCCGCCGCCCCCGGTATGGCCGGTGCCGGCCCGGCCCGCCGCCCCGCGGCCACCCCGGGCGCGGGGCACGCGGATCGCCCCGCCGCGCGACGTCGTCAAGCTCGCGGAGCGCTTCTTCTATCTGCTCCAGCCCGATCTCGAGACGCTCCTCGACACCTGCCACCTCGATTTCCCGCGGACGCCGTTTCCGTTCCAGCTCGACGGCATCGCGTTCCTCGTGCCGCGGCACGCCGCCGTGCTGGCCGACGAGATGGGGTTGGGCAAGTCGATGCAGGCGATCTCGGCGCTGCGGCTCCTGGTGCGCACCGGGCAGGCGCGGCAGGTGCTCGTCGTCTGCCCCAAGGGGCTGGTCTCCAACTGGGCGCGCGAGCTGGCCGACTGGGCGCCGGAGCTGCTCGTCGCGGTCATCGAGGGGGATCCGGCCCGGCGCCGCTGGCAGTGGTCGCTTCCCGGCGTGCCGGTGAAGCTCGCCAACTACGAGGTCGTCGTCCGCGACCGGGATCTCGTCGCCGAGCTGGGGTTATCGTTCGATCTGGTCGTCCTCGACGAGGCCCAGCGGATCAAGAATCGCTCCAGCCAGACGAGCCAGGCCGTCCGCGCCCTGCGCCGCGGGCGCAGCTGGGCCCTCACCGGCACGCCGGTGGAAAACTCGGCCGACGACATCGTCGGGCTGTTCGAATACGTTGCCCCGGGGCACCTCCACGAGCGGATGAACCCGCGCGCGATCGGCAGTGCCGTGGCCGACCACGTGCTGCGCCGCACCAAGGACCGGGTGCTCACCGACATGCCGCCGCGTCTCGACCGTGACGAGGGGATCGAGCTCACGCCGCAGCAGCGCGAGACCTACCGGCTGGCCGAGGAGGAGGGGGTGTTGCGGCTGGCGGGGATGGGGCACGAGGCGGCGATCCAGCACGTCTTCGAGCTGGTGCTGCGGCTCAAGCAAATCTGCAACTTCGACACCCATTCCGGCGAGAGCGCCAAGCTCGAGCGCCTCGAGGCCGAGCTCGAGGAGATCCATGCCAGCGGCCGCAAGGCGCTGGTGTTCAGCCAGTGGGTGGGCACGCTCGACCGGATCCAGCGGCATCTGGAGCGGTTCAACGCCCTCGTCTACCACGGCGGGCTGTCGACGGCGGTCCGCGATCAGACGATCGAGCGCTTCCGCCACGACCGGCGTCACGGCGTCCTCCTCCTCTCCTACGGCGCCGGGGCGGTCGGGCTCAACCTCCAATTCTCCCAGTACGTGTTCCTCTTCGACCGCTGGTGGAACCCGGCGATCGAGGATCAGGCGATCAACCGCGCCCATCGGATCGGCGCGGCCGGCGCCGTGACGGTGACCCGGTTCCTCGCCCTCGACACGATCGAGGAACGGATCGACACGGTGCTCCGCCGCAAGCGCGACCTTTCCGACACGATCCTCTCGGAAGCCGGCTCCCCGGCGGCCAGCGGCCTGACGGTGGCGGAGCTGTTCGCCCTGTTCAAGCTCGAACCCCCCGCGCGGGCCGCGGCCTGAAGGGGTTGGCCGCCACCCGTCCCGAGCGTGGCGACGCCGCGTGCCGTCTGGCAGACTCGGGGAGGGTTCCGGAATCCCCGGTGAGGAGCAGATCGCGATGAACGGGCACGAGTCGGGCGCGGGCGGGGCGGGGCGCCGCGCCCAGGGCTGGTGGGAGCAGAAGCACCGCGGCCGGCAGGCGATGGAGCCGCTCTCGCTGTCGATCTCCGCCGGGGTCGTCCGCGGGCAGGGGCGCGACCTCGTCGCCCCGTTCACCCTCGAAGGCACGATCGACGCGCGGGGCGCGGTGGCGATCGTCAAGCGCTACCGCAACGCCCACGTCGTCCACTACGTCGGGATGTACGACGGGGAAGGGGGGTTGGCGGGGCGCTGGCACCTCGACGGCGACGAGGGGCGCTGGCAGATCGTGCTCCGCGGAGACGCCGCGGGCGCGGCCGAGCTCGACGGCGTCGAGGCGATCAAGCCGCTGCCGCGGGGCTGAACGATGGGCTGCCGTTACGACGCCGACGTGCTCGTGGTGGGGGCGGGCCACGCCGGCGTCGAGGCGGCCTGTGCCGCCGCCCGGGCCGGCGCGCGGACGGTGCTGCTGACCGCCAACTGCGACACCGTCGGCCAGATGAGCTGCAATCCCGCGATCGGCGGCGTCGGCAAGGCGCAGCTGGTGCGCGAGGTCGACGCGCTCGGTGGCGTGATGGCGCGGGCGATCGACGCGACCGCGATCCAGTTCCGCGTCCTCAACCGCTCGAAGGGCCCGGCGATGCACGGGCCGCGCGCCCAGGCCGACAAGCGCGCCTACCAGCACGAGGTGAAGCGGATCGTCGAGGAGACGCCGGGCCTCGACCTCCGCCAGGAGACGGTCGAGGACTTGCTCCTCGAGCCGATCGCCGCCCCCCTCCACGGCGGCCCGCGCTGGCGGGTCGTCGGCCTTTCGGTGCGCGGTGACGCCGAGTACCGCGCGGCGGCCGTCGTGCTCACCACCGGAACGTTCCTCCAGGCGGTGATGCACACCGGCGAGGCACGGACGGCCGGCGGCCGGGCGGGCGAGGGGACGACGTCGGGCGTCAGCCGGGCCCTGGCCCGCGCCGGATTCCGCATCGGCCGCTTCAAGACCGGCACGCCCTGCCGCCTGGCGGCGCGGGGGATCGATTTTTCGCGGCTCGAGGTCCAGCCGGGCGACGATCCACCGCAGCCGTTCTCGTTCCTCACCGGGCGGATCGACCGCGACCAGCTCCCCTGCTGGATCACGCGCACCACTCCGGCGGTCCACGACCTGATCCGGGCCAATCTCCACCGCGCCCCGATGTACACCGGGCAGATCGGCTCGCGCGGGCCGCGCTACTGCCCGAGCATCGAGGACAAGGTCGTGCGCTTCGCCGAGCGCGACAGCCACCAGCTGTTTCTCGAGCCCGAGGGGCGCCAGACCCACGAGATCTACGTCAACGGCATCTCCACCAGCCTGCCGCGCGACGTGCAGGACGCGATGATCGCCCTGGTCCCGGGGCTGGAGCGGGCGCGGATCATGCGCTACGGCTACGCGGTCGAGTACGACTATTGCCCTCCCGACCAACTCGGGCCTTCGCTCGAGAGCAAGCCGGTGGCCGGGCTGTTCCTCGCCGGCCAGATCAATGGCACGACCGGCTACGAGGAGGCGGCCGCCCAGGGGCTCGTCGCCGGGGCCAACGCGGCGTTGGCCGTGGCCGGCCGCGCCCCGCTCGTCTTCCGTCGCGACGAGTCGTATGTCGGCGTCCTCGTCGACGACCTGGTGACGCGTGGCGTCGACGAGCCCTACCGGATGTTCACCAGCCGCGCCGAGCACCGCATCGCCCTCCGCCACGACAACGCCGACCGGCGCATGACCCCGGTGGGGATCGCGGCGGGGCTCGTCGATCCCGTCCGCGCCGAGCGCCTGCGGACCACGGAGGGGGCGATCGCCGCGGTCCGCGCCGTGCTCGCGGCGCACCGCTCGGGGGGCGTGCGGCTCCTCGACCTCCTCCGCCGTCCGGAGACCGGCTGGGCCGACTGCGTCGCGGTCGCGCCGGCGCTGGCGGCGGTACCCGAGGCGATCGTCACCCAGGTCGTCACCGACATCCGCTACGCCGGCTACGAGGCGCTCGAGCGCGAGCAGGTCGAGCGGCGGCGGCGCCTCGGCGACCGGCCGATCCCCGCCGGCCTCGACTACGGCGCCGTTCCCCATCTCCGCGCCGAGGCGCGGGAGCAGCTGGAGAAGGTCCGGCCGCTCTCGCTGGAGCAGGCGAGCCGGGTGAGCGGGATCACGCCGGCCGATCTGGCCCTGGTGCTCGTCCACCTCGACGGCCGCGGCCGGGCCTGAAAGGGTGGGGATGAAGATCGTTCACGTCACCGCCGGCGCCGGAGGGAGGATCTGCGGCTCCTGCCTCCACGACAACGCGCTGGTCCGGGCGCTGCGGCAGCGCGGTCGCGACGCCGTCCTGCTCCCGGCCTACGTGCCGACGACGACCGACGAGGAGAACGTCGCCGCGCCGACGATCGTGATGGGGGGCGTCAACGTCTGGCTCCAGGAGCACGTTCCCCTGTTCCGGCACACGCCGGCGCTCGTCGACCGGCTGTTCGACTCGCGGCGGTTGCTGGCCTGGCTGTCGGGACGCACCGGTGCGACCAAGGCCGCCGACCTCGGGGGCCTGACGGTCTCGTCGCTGGAGGGCGAGCAAGGGCACCAGCGCAAGGAGGTCGAGCGGCTCGCCGCGCTGCTCGCCGCCGGCTCGGTGACCGGCGGGCGGCCCGACGTGGTCCACCTCTCCAACGTCCTCCTCCTCGGCGTCGCGCGGCGGGTCCGTGCCGCCACCGGCGCGGCGGTCATCTGCAGCCTCTCCGGGGAGGACATCTTCATCGACCAGCTTCCCGAGCCGCACCGCACGCGCGTCTGGGAGTTGCTGCGGCTGCGTGCCCCCGAGGTCGACGCCTTCGTGGCCCTCAATCGCTTCTACGCCGACTTCATGGCCGACGCCTTGGCCGTGCCGAGAGAGCGGATCACGGTCGTCCCCCATGGCGTCGATCCGGACGGGTATCCGCCCGAGCCCCCCGACCTGGTCGCCCGGCGCGCCGGTGGGGCGCTACGCGTCGGGTACCTCGCCCGTGCCTGCCCTGAGAAGGGGCTCATGGTCCTCATCGAGGCGGTGGCGATCCTCTCCGCGACGCACGACGTGCGCCTCGTCGCCGCCGGGGCGACGATCGCGGCCGAGAAGCCCTACCTCGACGACTGCCGGCGCCGGGCGGCGGCGCTGGGCATCGCCGACCGGTTCGAATGGCGCGGGCAGGTGGACCGGGCTGGAAAGCTCGCGCTGCTGGCGGAGGTCGATCTGTTCGCGATGCCGACGGTCCATCCCGAGGCCAAGGGGATCCCGGTCCTGGAAGCGTTCACGGCCGGGCTGCCGGTGGTCGCGCCGCGACACGGGGCGTTTCCCGAGTATGTCGGCGACGACCTGGCGACCGCCCGCGGATTGCTCCACGCCCCGGGCGACGTGGCCGACCTCCACAGTGTGCTGCTGCTCCTCGCCGACGATCCGGCGCTGGCGGCGCGGATGGGCCGCGCGGCCCACGCCCACGCGCGGTCGCACCATTCGCCAGCGGCGATGGCCGACGGGCACGAGCGGGTGTACCGCAACGCGGCAGCGCGGGTGCTAGAGTAAAGGTTGGCTTCGGCGACACTTCTGTCGTTGGACGCTGGAGCCAGATCGAGGGCGCCCCATGTCGTCCGTGCCACCGCTCGCCCAGCCGTCGCTCCGCGACCGCCCTTGGGCTGCCAGCGTGATCGCCCTGGCACTTCTGGCGCTGGAACTGGCACTGCTCGATCGGGTGGTCCGTGAGCAGTTCCTCTCTGCCTCCGAGGTCTTGTTCGGGCGACGTTTCCTCCGGAAGGAACTGATGATCATCGGGTTGGCGTCGGCGGTCATCTTCCAAGCGCACGTTCGCAATCACCGCGATGCGTACCGCAGCGCAGCAATCGCGATCCCCCGGTTGCTCGGTCAGGCAGCGGCGTTCCTGGCGCTGTTCGGTTTTCTCATCACCGTGCGGGGCGGAGGAATTCGGCCGCTGATCGGCGAATTTAACGCGGCGATTCTCATCACGGTGCTGACGCTCGGTTGGCTCGCGTCGTGGCGCCTGTTGCTGCCCGCCGGGGTCGATGTCCGGTCGACAGTCTTGGGGGCCATGTTGGCCGCCGCCTTGGTTGCCGTCGGGATGGCGATTACCGATTCGTTCACCGACACATTCTGGAACCTGACCGGCGGTCCGACCGTCAACGCGGTCGAATTCCTCCTCGGTCCTTTCGCCGGGGCCCCGGTCATTCGACCCGAGCCGATGGCGATCGGCATCGAGGGTTTCACGGTCAAGGTGAACGGTGGCTGCAGCGGCTACCAGGGGATCGGGCTGATCATCCTCCTGTTCTCGGGCTATCTGTGGTGGTTCAGGAGACTCCACCGGTTTCCCCAGTCGTTCCTCCTGTTTCCGCTCGGGATCGGTTTGATCTTCCTGTCGAATATCGTGCGGATCACCGCCCTGATCCTCGTCGGTATCTGGATCTCACCGGAGATCGCCGTCGACGGCTTCCACTCGCAGGCCGGCTGGGTGGCGTTTCTCGTCGTCGGTCTGGGGATCATCGCCGCCGCATCGCGGATGCCGTTTTTCACGCTGCCGGTCGAGGACGAACACGCGACGGGCGGGGTTCCGGGTTCGACGGCGGCGACAGCCGCGGCTGTCCGAGCGGCGTCGGCCACGGCGCCGACGTACGGTCCGACGGTGGCCGCCTGCCTGTTTCCGTTCCTCGCGATGCTCGCTTCGACGATCCTCACCGAGCTGTTCGCCGAGAAAGGCACGCTGAGCAAGGGGTATCCGCTCCGCGTGATCGCGATCGCCGCCGTCCTGTGGAACCTCCGGCACGAGTTCCGCTGGCGGGAGGCGACGCTATCGCCGGTGGCGGTCGCGCTCGGCGGGCTGACGTGCGTGATGTGGATGCTGCTTGCGCCATCCGATCCCGAGACGGCCGCCAGCCTCGATCCGGCCCAGCTCGGGCTCGGCTGGGGATCGGCGTGGCTGTTGATGCGATTCATCGGCTACATGATCCTGGTCCCGATCGCCGAGGAGCTTGCTTTCCGCGGGTTCCTCGCGCGGCGGCTGATGTCCGAGGATGCCGAGCAGGTGCCGATCGGCTCGTTCACCTGGGTGTCGTTTCTGGGGTCGTCGCTGGCATTTGGATTGTTCCACGGGGTGCAACTCTGGTTTCCGGCCACGCTCGCGGGCGTCGCCTTTGCCGCGGCTCTCTACCACAGGCGGAAACTGGTCGACGCGATCGTCGCCCACGCCACGACCAACGCGTTGCTCGGCTTTTATGCGGTGTTCACCGGCGCGTGGGATCTGGGATGACGTGACTGCCGGTGAAAACCCGGGAAGGAACGGCACGCGAATCGTTCCACGGAGGGGGTTGGCGCTCCGAAGGCTTTTGGTCACATCTCCAGGTCCCCCGTCGTACCTGCCACGGTTTTTGCAGGGCCGGGTATTTCGGGAAGTTCTGGAACCGCTCCTGCAAGCACCCGCACAAGCGTTTGCTCCGGCCTGCTAGCCGTTGCCAAGCGACTTTCTCCTCGTGGCGTGAAGCGGTTGTTCGCTGATTCGTTGCTCCCTGCGTGAGCAACGCCCTGGCGGACCTGCCCGATCCCCGACCGGCGTTCGTTCCCGTGGCCTGTCTCCAGCCTGGCATTGGCTGGCATGCAGGCACGCGCGGCGACGGTGCCAGGACGTGGTGATCCCGGCTTCCGGCCGCGCGAGAGGGAGGTTTGGCGGCAGCAGTGGGCGCGCCGTGGACGCGTGCGCGGGTGCTGGCAGTGGCGGCGTCATGCCCCATGCCAAGAGCCCTTGATGATCGCTCGCCGTCGTTCTCCACACAGGGTGCGTCTGCGCGCCGGACCAGCCGAACTCGTGGGTCGTCGCCCCGAGCGGGGGCGACCGCGCACGGCCCACCCGGGGTGCGTCGTGCCCGGCCGCGCGCCGCGGGACCGCCCCCCTGATCCGCCGGAGTGCCGCGCGCCGGGGTTGCCCCGTCGCGCGTCCTCAGGCCCCACCGTCTTCGATTCGTTTTCGTGTCCGTTTCCCCATTCACCTGCCAATTCATCGTTTCTTTTCAAGGAGCCGCTGATGTCCAGTCGATCGTCGAGCAGTCTTTTCCGTGCGGGCCGCCGTGCGCGCAAAAGCGAGAGTGCGGTTGCTATCGCGTTCCTTCTCTTTCTCGCACCGGTCGCCCACGCGGCCGACACCTACTGGACTGGCGCTACCAGTGCCGCGTGGGGCACGGCGGGCAACTGGTCGGCGGCGGGAGTCTGCTCATCGGGAGCACGGGCACCAACCCCGTCGCCCCCGGATTCCTCAAGAGCACTGCCACGATCAACGGCAACCTCGGCTCTAATACTGCCGACGGCGGTGGCGTGGTGTTGTTCACCCACAGTGCCGCCAACCTCGACGTGCCCAACCGGATGAGCGGACCGCTCCTCGTCTACAACTTTGAGAGCAACACGACCTTCACCGGATCGAACAGCTACACCGGTCCCACCGTGTCGATCGGCGGCACGCTGGCCCTCGGCCCGTCGGCGAGCATCGCGCAGAGCGGGACGCTGCTGTTCGGGGCGGCCACGTTCGACGTCTCGGCAGTCACCGGCGGCTACGTAGTCGCGGCCGGTCAGACACTCGCCGGTGACGCCGGCACCGTGATCGGCCCTGCGACCGGCGCCGTCGGCTCGGTCGTGGAGTTGGGATTCGCCGACAGCCCCGGCACGTCGACGTTCACGGGTGGGTTCTCGCTCCTGGGCGACCTGAAGGTGAACGTCGACGGTTCCTCGGTCGGGCTCCTCGACGGCTCGTCGGACACGCTCACTCTCGGCGCCTTGTCGAGCGTGACGTTCAACGTGGTAAACGCGCCTGTCGGTGATCTGGTGTTCGCGAAGTATCTGTCGCTCGCCGGTGGCACGTTCACCGCGGTCAACGGTCTGCCGAGCGGTTATTCGATCGACTACAACTACCTCGGCGGCAACCAGATCGCCCTGGTGACGACCGTGCCGGAGATCGACCCGGCGAGTGCGACGGGCGTGCTGGCAATGGTCACCGGCGCCCTTGGCTTGTTCGAGCGCCGGCTGCGCCGCCGGCGCGGCTGAGGCACGGCCTGCGTTCAGACGGTTTCCAAGCGGCCCGGTGGTGCGGCTTCGGCCCGCCACCGGGACGTGACGTGCGCGGGGAGCCTCGGCCGCTGCCGGTATGCCCAGGCCACGGGGGCGCCGGCGATTGACCGGCGCCCGTCGTCGGGGATACGGTCAGGGGATCCTGGATATCAGCCATCATGCCCGTTCCGATCCTCGACGTCGCCCGCGCGGCCGATCGGTTTTTCATGGCGCAATCCCCGATCCACGAGGCGATGCGGCGCCTCACGCAGGCGCTTGCCGAGATGGGGATCCCGTTCGCGATCGCCGGGGCGATGGCCGCCAATGCCCATGGCCACCGGCGGACGACGGCCGACATCGGCATCCTCATCCGCCGTGAGGACCTCGCGCGTTTCAAGGAGCGGCATGCCGGCCTCGGCTGGCTCGACTCGGCGAAGGCTCGAAGAATTTCCGCGACACGGTCCACGGCGTGAAGATCGACACGCTGATCGTCGGCGACTATCCCGGCGACGGACGGCCCAAACCGGTGGCATTTCCGGCACCCGAGACCGTGGCGGAGGTCGGTGCCGACGGCATCCCGTACGTGGCGCTCGACACGCTGCTGGAGTTGAAACTCGCCAGCGGCATGACGGCAGCCCACCGCCCGCAGGATCTCGCCGACGTGATCGCGCTGATCCGGGTCAATCACCTGCCGCTCGACTACGCCGACTCCCTCAACCCGTATGTCGCCGCCACGTTCCGCGAGTTGTGGCGGGCCGCGCAGGTCGACGACGACCACTGACCGCCCCGACCGGGCTCAGTCCTCCCCCTGGGCCTTCGTGAAGCCGTTGCTGCCGTCGATCGAGAGCAGTCGCTCGACGTGGCACACCTCGTGGGCTTCGTTGACGCGCCGCGCCAGCGACAGGGCGTCGTCGAACGCGACCGGCTGACCGGAGCGGCTCACGAACCGGCAGCGGTTGTGGGCGACGCAGTCGATCGCCGGGTTCCCCTCCGGATAGACCTTCGTGCCCCGGTTGGAGATCATCTTCAGCTTCAGCGGGCCGGTCGTCGCGAGCGCCTCGAGCGACCGGCCGAGGGCCGCCGGGTCGAGCGGGCTGTCGACGAAGATATCGGCGCCGACGACCTCCTTCGTCTTCGCGGCGCGAAACACCGGATCGCGGCTCACGGTCGGAATCCGGATCGGCTTCGACTCGCGCACCTTCCAGCCGGCGGCGCGCCGGCCGAGGTTGGCGATCACGGCCCTGGTGAAATCCTTCGTCCCGACCCCCTTGTCGTAGCCGACGACGTCGCCGGTGAGCTTCCCGTCGGCGAGCGTGACGAGGACGGCGTGCTCGACGTCGGCGGCGGCGGCGAATTCGCCGAGGTGCTTGAGCATCATCACCGACGAGAGCACGACCGCGGTGGGGTTGATCACGTCCTTGCCGGCGTATTTGGGCGCCGAGCCGTGGACCGCCTCGAAGATCGCGATCCCGTTGCCGAGGTTTGCCGACGGGGCGAAGCCGAGGCCCCCGACCAGGGCGCTGGTCAGATCGCTGAGGATGTCGCCGTTCATGTTGGTGGTCACGATGACGTCGAACTGCGCCGGCTTCTTCACCAGCTGGTGGGCGCAGTTGTCGACGATCACGTGCCACGCGCGGATGTCGGGGTATTCCGGAGCGATCCGCTCGAACGTCCGCTTCAGCTCCCCTTCGGTGAGCTTCATGATGTTGGCCTTGGTGGCGCAGGCCACCGAGCCGCGCCCCTCGGCACGGGCGTATTCGAACGCCGTCCGGACGATCTTCTCGCACCCCTTGGCGCTGATCAGCTTGAGGCACTGCGCGACGTCGGGCGTCTGCATGTGCTCGATCCCGGCGTACAGGTCCTCGACGTTCTCGCGGACGACGACCAGGTCGATCCCCTGGCCGGAGAACGGCGTCGTCACCCCGGGCAACTCGCGGACCGGACGGATGTTGGCGAACGTCTCGAACAGCTTGCGGAGCGTGACGTTGGCCGACTTCTCGCCGAACCCCACCGGGGTGCCGAGCGGCCCCTTGAGGACGACGCGCGTCTGCGCGATCGAATCGATCGTCTCCGGCGGGACGCCCGAGGCGATCCCCTGGCGGAACACGCGCTCGCCGGCGTGCCGCTCGATCCAGTCGATCCCCACGCCGGTGGCGTCGACGATCGCCGTCGCCGCGCCGACGCACTCCGGGCCGATGCCGTCGCCGGGGATCACCGTCACTGCATGCCGCGCCATGAACAGGATTCCGTGGAGGGGATTTCGTCGGTCAGGGAATGGAAAACGGAGGTCAGCTGGCCACCGCCAGCGCCTCATCGGCTGTGCAGTCGACCGCCGCGACGTCGAATTCGCGGCCGAGGAGGACGAGCAGCTCGGCGACCTTGCCGAAGCCAATCGCCATTCCCGGCCGGCTCGGCCCGAGCGTGAGCGTCCACGTCTCCGCCTCGCGGGGGGAGATGTCGCGGACGGAAAACGGGCCGTTTCCCGCCAGTGTCGCGACACGGCTCTCGATCGCCGGTCGTGATGCGGCCGTCCGAAGCGTGATCCGAGCGGTCATGGCCACGTCTCCTCTGGGCATGGAAATCATGTCCCATAATACATGTATCGAAAAGCTGGTCAATTGAGACCAGGAAAAAGCTAAGATGGCCTGATGGCGTCCCGTTCCGCACGCACGTCGCCGCATGCCCCCCGCCCGGAGGCCGGTCCGGCGTGGACGTTCCTCACCAACCACGGCCACGTCCTCGTCTGCATCGGGCAGAACCCCGATGTCCGGCTGGCCGAGATCGCCGCGCTGGTGGGGATCGGCGAACGTGCCGCGCACCGGATCGTCAGCGACCTCGTCCGCGACGGCTACGTCGTCCGCACCAAGCAGGGGCGCTGCAACAGTTACGCCGTCGATTACGAACGGCCTCTCCGGCATCCGCTCGAGGCGACCCACTCGGTCGGCGAGATCTTCCGCGCGCTGGCGGGGCGGCCGGCCGGCGGTCGGCCGCGCACCGGCGGTGCCGGCCGCGAGCGGCGCTGAGTCGTCGGCATACCGCACCCCCTCGCCAACGGTACACTGTTGGCCCGCCGGGCAGCGCCTGTTGGCGCGGCCCACCGGAGACTCCCCATGGGATCGCCCCACCACGGTTCGCCTGCGGCCTCCCGCCCCGATCCCACGCCGCGCCGCGATCTGTTCACGCGCCTGGCCGCGCTCGCGTGCGGAGGCTTGGCGACGCTTCCTCCCGTGATCGCCGGGGCGTGGACGTTTCTCGACCCGCTCCGGCGGAAGGGGGCGGCGGCGGCGTTCCGCCCGGTCGCCGACATCGAGGCGGTCCCCGACGACGGCCTGCCGCGCCGGTTCCCGGTCGTCGCCGATCGCACCGACGCCTGGACCGGGTTCGCCGCCGAACCGATCGGCGCGGTCTACCTGCGGCGCGCGCCCGGTTCCGACTCCGTCCAGGCCCTGTCCGCCACCTGCCCCCACGCCGGCTGCTTCATCGAGGTCGACGCCCAGGAAAAGTGCTTCCGCTGCCCGTGCCACAACAGCCGGTTCGCGATCGACGGCGGGATCGTCCACCCCAGCCCCAGCCCCCGGGCGATGGACGAGCTCGAGTGCCGGGTCGCCGCGGGGGGTGAGGTCGAGGTCCTGTGGCAGAACTTCTACACCGGCGTCGCCGAGAAGCAGGCCCGGCCATGAGCACCACCCGGCACTCCTCTCCCGGGCAGCGCGGTCTGCTCGGCCGGCTCGCCGACTTTTTCGACGACCGCACCGGCTACCGGGCGTTGGTCCATGAGGCGCTCTACGAGCGCGTCCCCGGCGGCGCCCGTTGGCGCTACGTGTGGGGGAGCACGCTGGTGTTCGCGTTCATGACGCAGGTGATCACCGGCCTCGTCCTCTGGAGCAGCTACTCCCCCGGGGCCCAGACCGCCTGGGAGAGCGTGTACTACATCCAGCACGAGATGGCCGGCGGCTGGCTGGTGCGCGGGATCCACCACGTGGTGGCGCAGGCGATGGTCGTGCTGCTCGCGCTCCACCTGCTCCAGGTGGTGATCGACGGCGCGTACCGCGCGCCGCGCGAGGTCAATTTCTGGCTCGGCCTGGTCCTGATGATGCTCGTGCTGGGGATGGCGCTCACCGGCTACCTGCTCCCCTGGGACCAGAAGGGCTACTGGGCGACGCGCGTGGCGACCAATCTCGCCGGGCTGGTGCCCCTGATCGGCCCGGCGCTGCAGCAGGTGGTCGTCGGTGGCCCCGACTACGGCCACCACACGCTGACGCGCTTTTTCGCGCTCCACGCCGGGTTCCTCCCCGGCACGCTGGTCGTGATGCTCGCCCTCCACCTGGCGCTGTTCCGCAAGCACGGGCTGTGCGCGAAGCGGCCGTTCACGAAGCCCGACGCGCTGTTCTGGCCCGATCAGGTGCTCAAGGACGCCGTCGCCTGCCTGGCGGTGATGGCGGTCGTCCTCGGCGTGATCCTCGTGCCGGCGCTCCGCGCGGTGCTCGACGGCAGGCCGATCGAGTTTGGGGCGCTGGGCGCCGAGCTCGGAGCCCCGGCCGATCCCTCCGAGCCCTACGCCGCGGCGCGGCCGGAGTGGTATTTCCTGTTCCTGTTCCAGTTCCTCAAGCTGTTCGAGGGGCAGGGGGCCAGCGGCGAGTTCTTCGGCGCGATCGTCGTGCCGGGGCTGGTGATGGGGGCGATGTTCCTGATGCCGATCATCGGGCGCTGGCGGCTCGGCCACGGCTTCAATATCGCCTTCACGCTCGGCCTGCTCGCCGGCGCGGGAGTGCTCACGGCACTGGCGTGGCGCGAGGATTACGCCGTCCGCTGGACCGACACCGCGGCGCTCGCCGACGTCAAACAGCTCCTCGACCGCACCGGCGGCGACGAGGCGAAGCTCGCCGCCGAACTGGGGAACGACCCGGCGAAGCTGGCGGCGTTCGCCGCCCGCAAGCGCCAGTGGGATGCCGCCCGCCACTCGCAGGACTTCCTCGATGCGGTCGACGCCGCCCATGCCGAGGCCCACCGCGCCGTGGAGCTGGCCGGCCGACCGGAACGGATCCCGCCCGCCGGGATGCTCGACCTGCTCCGCAGCGACCCGGCGACCCAGGGGCCGCGGATCTTCGAGCAGCACTGCGCGAGCTGCCACGCCCACGTCGATCCGGCCGCCCCGACGGCCGAGGGCGTGCTCGCGAACAGCTCGGCGGCGAACCTCCACGGCTTCGGCACGGTCGCCTGGATGAAGGGCCTGCTCGATCCCGGGCAGGTGGCCGGCCCGGCCTATTTCGGCAACACGGCACACAAGGAGGGGGACATGGTGTCGTTCGTGCAGAACGACCTCACCGACAGCGCCGCCTGGCCGCCGGCCGACGTCGAGGCGGTGGCGGCGGCGCTGACCGCCGAGGCGGGGAACGCTGCCGGGATCGACGGTGCCGTGATCGAGCGCGGGCGTGCGCTCGTCGCCGACGGCGACCGCTGCGGCTCGTGCCACACGTTCCATGGCAACGGCACTGCCGCGGGCAGCGCGCCTGACCTCACCGGCTGGGGATCGCGCGAGTGGCTGGTGGGGATCGTCACCGACCCGACGCACGAGCGCTTCTACGGAGATTCCAACGACCGGATGCCGCGCTTCGGCACGGCCGACGAGGGGGCGACGCCGCCGCTGTCGGCCAAGCAGATCGGGCTGGTCGCCGACTGGCTCCGCGGCGAGTGGTACCGCCCGGCGCCGCGCGGGGAGTGAGCGGCTCCGTGGTCCGAGGTGGTCGCCCCGACCGCGTGTGGTTCGCTGTCACGGTTCGACCGTCGCACCTGCTCCGCCTCGACTCCGCGGCGGCGGCGGGGGTAGGATCGGCTCTCACGGCGAGGAGACCGCGATGGGCGACGGGTGGGCCGACGGCGTGCGGTGCGGACGGCGCGAGCTGGTGCGGATCGGCGGCGTGAGCGTCCTTGCCGGGATCGGCGCCGGCTCGAGCTCTCGCCGCGCGACTGCGGCGGCCGGGACCGCGGCGAGCCCCCGAGCGGCACGCTGCATCTACATGCTCCTCCAGGGGGGCGCCAGCCACATCGACCTCTGGGACCCCAAGCCGCTGGCCGTCGCCGAGATCCGCGGGCCGTTCCGCCCGATCGCGACGGCCGTGCCGGGGATCCAGTTCGGCGAATTGCTCGAGGCCTCCGCGGCGGTCGCCGACAGGCTGTGCGTGATCCGCTCGATGACGCACCGGTTCAGCAACCACATCGCCGGGACCTACGTCACGCTCACCGGGTCCACCGCCCAGCCCGACCAAGACCGTGAGGCCCACTCCGACGATTTTCCCGGCCCGGCCGCCGTCCTCGACGCGCTCCAAGCCCCCGTCCCCGGCGTGCCGCGCGCCGTGTCGCTTCCCAACTGGCTGTCGATCCCCGGTCCCTCCAACCGGATGCCGGGGCAATACGGCGGCTTCCTTGGCGCCGTCCACGACCCGTTCGTGATCGAAGGGGATCCGGCCGCGCCGGCGTTCAAGCCGCTGTCGCTGTCGCTCGCCGACGGGATGACCGGCCCCCGGCTCGCCCGGCGCCTCGACCTCTCGCGCCGGCTCGATTCGGCCGCGCGGCTGCTCCAGCGGCAGCTCGCGACGCGCTACGACCAGCTCGCGGCGAGCGCTTATGACCTGGTCACCGACGGCCGCGTGCGCCGGGCGCTCGACCTGGCCGACGAGCCGGCCGCGTCGCGCGACCGCTACGGGCGCACGAAGATCGGCCAGTCGCTGCTCCTCGCCCGGCGCCTCGCCGAGGCCGGCGTGCAGTTCGTCGCCTACAACGCGTTCAACCAGGAATGGGACACGCACGGTGGCCTGCTCGGCCGGTATCGCCAGATCGTGCCGCCGATGGACCGGGCGTTCGGGGCGCTCGTCGCCGATCTCGCCGAGCGCGGCTTGCTCGCCGACACGCTGGTGGTCAACACCGGCGAGTTCGGCCGCACGCCGACGATCAACAAGGACGCCGGCCGCGACCACTGGCCCAACGCCTACACCACGGTCCTCGCCGGCGGCGGTGTCGCGGGCGGCCGCGTGGTCGGCGCCAGCGACTCCAAGGGGGCCGAGGTCGCCGACACACCGGTAACGCCGGCCGACGTCCTGGCGACGATGTACGCCGCGCTCGGCGTCCCCCCCGACACGGTCCTCCGCGACCGGCTCGACCGACCGATCAAGCTCTCCGAAGGGCGCGTCCTCGACCTCGGCTGAGCCGCGCGGAAGCCGGCTGCCCCCCGGGCCAACGACCGCGTGCGCATGTTCTCCCGCTTCACCGCCTACCGGATCCACCAGGCCGACGGCGGCGTCGCCGCGCGCTACGAGACGCTGGCGCTCGAGGACCTGTCGCCCGGCGACGTCGTGATCCGCGTCCGCCACTCGGGCGTCAACTACAAAGACGCGCTGGCCGCCACCGGCGCCGGGAAGATCCTCAGGCGCTTTCCGCTCGTCGGCGGGATCGACCTCGCCGGCACGGTCGTCGCCTCGTCCGATCCGCGTTGGCGCGAAGGGGCCGAGGTCCTCGTCACCGGCTGCGGGCTCTCCGAGACCCACGACGGCGGCTACGCCGAGTTCGCCCGCGTGCCCGGCGATTGGGTCGTCGCCCTCCCGGAAGGGTTCGATTCCCACGCCGCGATGGCGCTGGGGACGGCCGGGTTCACCGCGGCGCTGGCGATCCACCGCCTCGAGCAGCAGGGCCTCGAGCGCGGGGCAGGCGCGGTGGTCGTCACCGGCGCCAGCGGCGGCGTGGGGAGCGTGGCGATCGACCTGCTGGCGGCGCGCGGCTACCGGGTCGTCGCCGTCACGGGCAAGCCGGATGCCGCCGATCACCTCCGGGCGCTGGGCGCCGCCGAGGTCATTCCGCGCGCGAGCCTCGACCTCGGCACGCGGCCGCTCGAGCAGGCGCGCTACGCCGCGGCGATCGACAACGTCGGCGGTCCGCTGCTGGCCTGGCTCACGCGCTCGGTCGGCCCCGGCGGGGCGATCGCCGCCGTCGGGATGGCCGGCGGGAGCGAGCTGCACACGACGGTGATGCCGCTGATCATCCGCGGCGTCGATCTCCTCGGGATTGCCTCGGCGCAGACGCCGCGGCCGACGCGGCTCACGGTCTGGCGGCGCCTCGGCGGCGACCTGCGGCCGCGTCACCTCGGCCGGATCGCCCCACGGACGATTCCGTTGGCGGAGTTGCCCGGGGCGTTCGCCCCGCTGCTGTCCGGCAGTGTCGTCGGCCGTACGGTGGTGGCGATCGGCGGCGCCGGGGCGTGAGGGTGTCAGTCGACGATCGCGGCGCCGGCGCACGCTGGCCATGGGGAGTCACGATGACGACGGTGCTACGCATGCTCGCGGGGCTGGCAGTCGTCTGGGCCCATGCCGCCGCCGCCGCGCCGACGGTCGTCGCCGATTTCACCCGCCCCGGTCACGGGTGGCGCGGCAACGGCAACGCGACGATCGGGGGCGCCGGTCCCGCCGGCCTCCCGATCGCCTGCTCCGGGGAGGATCCGTGGGTCGTCGGCCCTGCCGTCGCGGTGCCCGACGGCGGGCGCCTCGCAGTGCGCCTCCGCACCGCCGCCGTCGACGGCGCCCCGTGGCGGCTGTACGTCGCCGCCGCCGACAAGACCTTCACCGAGGATGCGGCGGCGCCGCTCGTGCCGCTGGCGGGGGAACCGGGCACGCTCGTGGCCACGGTCGCGCGGCTCGCGGAGCGGATGCGCTTCCGGCTCGATCCGCCGGCCGGCACGCCGCGCGCCGTGGTCGTCGATCTCTCCGTCGAGCCGCTGCTCTCGATCCGCCCGCCGCTTCCGGTGCGGCCGCAGGCCCTCGAGCTGCCCGCCGCGGTCGAACGCGTCGCCGCGGGGTCGATCGCGCTGTTCGTCGATCCGCTGTGCTGGAACGCGCTGGCCGTCGAAGTCGACGGCCAGAGCCTGGCGACGACGGTGCCCGACGACCGGATCGCCTGGTGGGACGGCAGCGCCTGCCGGGTTGTCGATCCCGAGCAGGTGCAGCTCGTGCGGCACGGCGACGGCATCGTGCTCACTGCCGAGCACCGCGACGGCGGCACCGATCCGGCGACCTGGCGATTCCAGCGCGCGATCCGTGCCGCCGCCGGGGCGGTCGAGATCGTGACCACCGTCACGGTCGACCGGCCGCGCGACGTCGTCCATCTGCCCTGGCTGTCGCTCGTCGCCGGTGTCGGCTCGTTCGGCCCACGCAAGACCGAGGCGCTCCTGCCGGGTGTCGAGTATCTCGAGGACGAGCCGAGTGGCAGCGAGGCGGAGATCCGCGGGGCGGCCGCCGATCGGCGCCTCGTCGATCCCACCACGGTCTGTAGCCGGATGCTGGTCCTGGCGGCGCGCGGGCGTTGGCTGGCGGTCGATTGGTTTCCCGGCGACGTCGCCGCGTCGCCGCTGTTGGATTCCCCCGACCGGACGTTCGACTCCGGCGCCCACCTGCTCGGGCTGTGGTCGCCGGCCGTCGGCCCGTGGCGGGAGCAGGGAAGCGTGGCGGTGCAGCGTGTGCTCGAGTTGGCCCCGGACAAGCCACTGGCGCAGCGCGTGCGCCTCCGCGGTGGCCCTGGCGACGACGTGGCCCTGGCGCTTGCCGACCGTGTCGCCCGCGACGGCTTGCCGGCGTTTCCGGTCGGCCCACCCGACGCGCCGGCAACCGGCCTCGCCGCGGCGAGCCGGCTGCTCGCCCATGGCTGGCTCGATTCGGCCGCGCGCGACGGCACGCGCTGGCGCCATGCGGTGTGGGGGGAGTCGTTCCCCCCGCAGCCTGCCGAGGACGCGCCGGTGTTCATGGGCTGGCTCTCGCGGCACGTCGCCGACGAGGCGCTTGCCGCGCGCCTCGAGACAGCCGCGCGCGAGGCGATCGTGGCGCTGCCGGCCGACACCCTGGCGCTGTCGGGTGTCGGGCATGCGGGGCGGCCGGTGGGGCCGCTGGTCATCGGCGATCTGCCGCGTGTCGTCCGCGCGGCGGCGCCGAGCGTGATGCGTGGGGCGGCGCGACTGGCGGAGCAGGGGGGCCGGGCCCGGTATGCCCCGGGAGCCGACGACCTCGCGGCCACGCTCGGTGCCGACCACTGCAACGGCCTGACCGCGATCGCCGTCGAGGCGCTGCTCGAGCAGGCGACGCTCACCGGCGACGAGCAGGCGATCGCGGCGGCGCTCGCGGCCCTGGCCGCGCTCGATGCCGACCATCCGCGCGGCGTTCCCCGCGGTGCCCAGCCCTGGGAGATCCCCCTCCACGCCCCCGACATCCTCGCCGCGGCGCGCCTCGTGCGCTGCTTCGTCCTCGGCCATCTCCTCTCCGGCGACGGGCATCACCTCGCCAGGGCGCGCGAGTGGGCGTGGCGCGGGGCGACGATGGTCGTCCTCGACCCACCGACGCCGGCGGCGGTGGGGATCTACGCGACGACCGGCGTGATCGGCGCGACCCACTGGACCGCGCCCAATTGGATCGGCCAGCCGGTGCAGTGGTGCGGGCTGGTCTACGCGGCAGCGCTCGTGGACCTGGCCCGGATCGACGGCGAGCAGGGCGACACGTGGGGCACGCTCGCCGCGGGGATCACGCGCTGCGGGCTGGCGATGACGTTTCCGCGCGACGACGCCCGCGGCCGCGGCGGCCTGCTCCCCGATTTCTGGCTCCTCGCCGAGGGGCGCGGCGACGGCCCGGCGATCAACCCCGGCACGCTCCAGGCGAGCCTCGCCGATGCATTCAACGCGACGCCGCTGTACTCCGTCACGCGCCTCGCCGCCGGGCGGGCTGCCGGGGGGCTGGTCCACGTGGCGGGAGCGACGGTGTCGCAGCGCACCAGTGACGAGCGCATCGACCTGGAGCTGGCGACGTGGCCGGACGACGGCTGCCGCGTGCTCCTCTCCCGTGTGCCGCCGCCGCGGAGCGTGACGTGGAACGGCGTGTCCTTGACACCGACGGTCCTTGCCGCCGAGCGCTCGCTGATCGTGCCGGTGCGGGGAAGCGGGCGGCTTTCGATCGGGTGGTGACCCGAGGGGGGCCAGGGCAGGCCGCGTTGAGCCGAGCCGACGGCCTCGGATATAGTCGCGATGTCAGGGCGATGGGGAACGGTCCGAGCGCGAGCGCCGTGCCGATCGGTCGAGGCGGCGCCCGCAGCGAAAGGGGGATCCGGATGCAACGGCACGGTCATGGCGCGGCGAGTCGGAGCAGGGGCAACGCCTGGGGCGTCGCCACGGCGGTCGCCGTCGCGGCCGGTCTCGGTGCGCCCGCTGCCTGGGCCCAGACGGTCGTCGACCGGGCGGCGCCGGCGGTCGAGGACCGCCAGCCGGTGGCCAGTGAGCGGGCCCGGGAGCTTGCCCGGACCGTGACGATCCGCCGCGATGCCTACGGCGTGCCGCACGTCTCGGCCCCGACCGACGCCGGCTGTGTGTTCGGATTTCTCTACGCGCAGGCCGAGGACTATTTCTGGCAGATCGAAGACAGCTACCTCCGGGCCATCGGCCGCGCCGCGGAAGTCTATGGCGAGGGGGAGTTGCCGGCGGATCTGGTCAACCGCGCCTTGGGGATCGGCCGGCTGTCGCACGACGAATACGCCGCCGCCTCACCGGCCGGCAAGGCGCTGTTCGACGCCGCCGCCGAAGGGCTAAACTGGTTTCTCGACACCCATCCCGAGGTCCGGCCGCGGCTGATCACGCGCTTCGAGGGCTGGCACGTGCCGGCGTTCCGGCGCTTCATGCTCTACCAGTCGTTCATCTACCGCAAAAGCGGCCTCGCGCCGCGCGAGATCCTCGCCGCCGTGAAGGAAGTCCGTGCCGACGGCGATGGCCCGGTCGGGCTGCTCCCCGCCACGCTCGACCATGTCGCGCGGCTGGCCGAGGCCGACGCCGAGGCCGACCTGCTGGCGGCCCACGTCGGCTCCAACATGTGGGCCGTCGCGCCGCGGAAGTCGGCGTCGGGCAAGGCGCTGATGTTCATCAATCCGCACCAGCCGTTCTTCGGACCGGGGCAGTGGTACGAGGGGCATCTCACGAGCGCCGAGGGCTGGAACCTCCTCGGCGCCTGCTTCTTCGGCTCGCCGTTTCCCACGCTCGGTCACAACGAGCACCTCGCCTGGAGCCACACCGTCAACGAGCCCGACATCGCCGACGTCTGGGAGATCGCCGTCGATCCGCAGGATCCGGCCCGCTACCGGCATGGCGACGGCAGCCGGGCGCTCGAATCATGGACCGACACGATCGGCGTGCTCACTGACGGCGCGGTCGTCCCGCGGACGTTCCGGTTCACGAAGACCCACCATGGCCCGATCGTCGCGGTCCGCGCGGGGAAGCCGCTCGCCCTCCGGCTGGCGAAATTCGAGGAGGGGGGCACGCTCGAACAGTGGCAGGCGATGGGCAAGGCGCGGAACGTGGCCGAGTTCAAGGAGGCGCTGGCCCACTGCGACGTGCCGATGTTCAACTGCCTCGTCGCCGACTCTGCCGGCGAGATCTTCTTCGTCTACAACGGGGCGATCCCGAAGCGCGACCCGGCCTTCGACTGGACCAGGCCGGTCGACGGCGCCGACCCGCGGACCGACTGGCAGGGCTACCACACGCTCGACGAACTGCCGCAGCTTGCCAACCCCACGTGCGGCTTCCTCCAGAACTGCAACCAGGGCCCGCTGACGACCGTGCCCCACGGCCGCGAGTTGGCCGCCGGGGCGACCGACGAAAACCCCGCCGCGGCCCGGTTCCCGAAATACATGATCGGCGAGCGTGACCGCGACAACGGCCGGGCGCGGATCTCGCGGCGGATCCTCGGGGCGACCGAGCCATTCGATTTCGATGCCTGGGCGCGGGCCGGGTTCGACACGCGCGTGATCGAAGCCGAAGCGCGCGTGCCGGAGCTGGTCGCCGAGTACGACGCGGTCAAGAAGACCGACGCGGCCCGTGCCGAGAAGCTCGGCCCGGCAGTCGAGGCGCTGCGGACCTGGGACTGCGTCAGCACGGTCGAGTCGGTGCCGATGACGCTGTTCGTCCTCACGTTCGACCGCGTCATGCAGATGGTGCAGAAGATGGACCTGCTCAATTCGCCGCGCCTCCGGGCGCTTGAAGCGACGGTCGCCGACCTGGAAAAGGATTTCGGTACCTGGCAGGTGAAGTGGGGGGAGATCAACCGCCTCCAGCGGATCCACGGCTCGGAGATCGACATGGAGGGGCGTGGGGCGTTCAGCGACGACGAGCCGAGCCTCCCCGTGGCGGGGTCGCCGGGGCCGGTGGGGATCGTGTTCAACTTCTACACCCGGCCGCAGGCCGGACAGAAGCGGCGCTACGGCGTCGCCGGCCACAGCTACGTCGGCGTCGTCGAACTGGGCGACGGCATCCGGGCCCGGACGGTGCTCCAGTTCGGGCAGTCGGGCGACCCGCAGTCGCCCCACTGGTTCGACCAGGCGCCGCTGTATGCCGCCGGCGAGTACAAGCCGTCGCTGTTCACCGCCGACGAGATCGACCGGCATGCCGGGCCGGCCTACCATCCCGGCGAGCCACGGCCGGCGCCGCACCGCGCCGCCGCGGCGCGGCCCTGAGCCGCGGCGCGAGATCGAGCCCGCGATCCCACGAGGATGTCGACCGTGAACAGAAGTGTCGTAGTTTCGGCAGCGCGGATCGTGGCGTTCGCCGCCGCCCTCGCCATCCCGGTATCGGCCACCGGCTCCGAGCCGGGCCGCCGGTTCGTGATCGCGCCTGGCCCCGACGCCCAGGCGCGGCTCCAGGAGCGGTTCGTCGACGCCACGCCGGGCGACGTGATCCAGCTCGAGGAAGGGGTCTACAGCCTCACCCACCAGCTCGACCTCGTCGCCGACTCGATCACCGTCCGCGGCCGCGGCTCGGCCCGGACGGTCCTGTCGTTCGCCGGGCAGTCGGGGGGATCGCACGGCATCGAAGCCACCGGCGACAACCTCGTCCTCGAGCACTTCGCCGTCGAAGACACGGCCGGCGACGCGGTCAAGGTCCTGGGCGCGAGGAACGTGATCCTCCGCGACGTCCGCGCCGAGTGGACCGGCGAGCCCTCGGCCGACAACGGCGCCTACGGCCTCTATCCCGTCCAGTGTGAAAACGTCCTCATGGAAGACTGCACGGCGATCGGCGCCGCCGACGCCGGGCTGTATGTCGGCCAGTGCAAGGGAGTCGTGGTGCGCCGCTGCCTCGCCGAGCGGAACGTCGCCGGGATCGAAATCGAAAACACCCTCTCCGCCGACGTCCACGACAACCTCGCCCGTGACAACTCCGGCGGGATCCTCGTCTTCGACCTCCCCGGCCTCCCGGTCGCCAACGGCGGCGGCGTGCGCGTGTTCCGCAACCGGGCCGTCGCCAACAACCACCGCAACTTCGCCGATCCCGGTTCGATGGTCGCGACCGTGCCGCCCGGTACCGGCGTGATGATCCTCGCCACCGACCGGGTCGAGGTGACCGACAACGACATCGTCGACAACCAGTCGGCGAGCGTGCTCGTCCTCGCCTTCACGTCGCTGGGGAAGAAGTTCGACCACGCCGCCTACGATCCCGTGCCGGAGGAGATCGCGATCCACGGCAACCGGATCTCCGGCGGCGGCGGCAAGCCACAGGGGGAGCTGGCCACGCTCCTCGGCCCGCTGCTGGGGCGGAAGTTCCCCGACATCCTCTGGGACGGCGTCACGCCCCCCGGCACGGCGAAGCCGCGCCTCCGCCTCGCTGCCAACGGCGCCGCCACGTTCGCCAACTTCCGGATCGCCGAGGTCAACGCGCTGAGCCTGATCACGGGCAACGCGCGGCCGAAGACCGATCCTGCGGAGCTGTCGGCCGATGTCGCGGCCCTGCCGGCGGTGACACTCGCCCCTCTGGATCCGCCGAGCCGGGAGGTGCCCGCGGCGGTGCGCTTCTACCGGTCGCTGCCGACATCGCTGGCGGCGCTTGGCCTGTTCGACGGCCCACCGGCCCGGCAGGAGCCGGCGCCGGGGGTGGTGCGCTACGAGCTGTCGACCGAACTGTTTTCCGACCACTCCCACAAGCGCCGGTTCATCCGCCTGCCTGCCGGCGGCACGATCGAATACCGCGAGTCGGGTGTCGTGGAGTTTCCCGTCGGCACGCTGATCGCGAAGACGTTCTCGTTTCCCGGTACGGGGGCCGACGGCGGCGAGCGCCTCGTCGAGACCCGGATCGAGGCGCGCACCGCCGACGGCTGGTTTGGCGCCTCTTACCTCTGGAACGACGCGCAGGACGACGCCCTGTTGTGCCTTGGTGGCCGGCAGGTGGAGATCGCGCGCGGCGCCGGCGACGAGGGCACGGCGACGCTTTCCTACGAAGTGCCCGGTGCCAACCAGTGCCTCTCCTGCCACGCCCAGACCCACGGCCAGTCGCGCCCGGCCTACGAGCCGCTCGGACCGACCGCCGCCAACATGAACCGCTCCCTCCCCGATGCCGCCGGCGGCAATCAGCTCGCGCGGCTCGCCGAGGCGGGGCTGTTGACCGGCCTGCCCGCGGCGGGCGCGCCGAGCGTGCCGGCGGCGTTCGATCCCCATGCCGGAACCGTCGCCGAGCGGGCCCGCGGCTGGCTCGAGGTCAACTGTGCCCACTGCCACAATCCCGCCGGCAGCGCCCGGACGACCGGCCTCGACCTGCGCCGCTCGCAGGGAGACCTGGCGCGCGTCGGCGTCTGGAAGAGCCCCGTCGCCGCCGGGCGCGGCGCCGGTGGCCGGCGCTACGACATCGTCCCCGGCAAGCCCGACGACTCGATCCTCGTCCACCGCCTCGAGACCGACGAGCCGGCGGTGATGATGCCGAGCCTGGGCCGGAAGCTCGTCCACGCCGACGCGGTGGCCCTGGTGCGCGAGTGGATCGGGCAGCTTCCCGCGGAGAAGTGACCGTGGCCGCGCGACGCACCGTCGGCGAGTGGCTCGACGCCTATGGCGAGTGCCACCGCAACCCGATCAACAAGGCGTTCCACTGGGTCTGCGTGCCGGCGATCACCGTCAGCGTGCTGGCGCTGGTCGCGTCGCTTCCCTGCCCGGCCCTGTTGAGAGGTGTCGGCCTCGACTGGGCGGTGATCGTCGTCGCGCTGGCGACGCTGTTTTACCTCCGCCTCTCGCCGCGCCTGGCGGTGGGGATGGTGCTGTTTTCGGCGCTGGCGCTGGCGGCGATCCGGATGTTCGCGGCCCGCGGCCCGGTGCCGCTGTGGGGGGCGGCGCTGGGGGTGTTTGTCGTCGCCTGGGTCGGGCAGTTCATCGGCCATGCGATCGAGGGGAAGAAGCCGTCGTTTCTCGACGACGTGAAGTTCCTCCTCATCGGCCCGATCTGGCTGCTCGCCGATCTCTACCGGCGCCTTGGCCTGTGGCCGGCGCCTGCACGGTGACGCACTGCGCACTTGGCTGGGCTCACGGCGTCACGTGGCGTCACGCGCTCACGTGGCGTCGAACAGTTCGCGAACTGCCGGCTTGGTGACTTTCCCCATGGCGTTGCGCGGGAGTGCCGCCACGCAGACGAGCGCACGCGGCAGCTTGTAGGGAGACAGGCGCTGGCGGGCCCAGTCGCGAACTGCCTCGAGCGACAGTTCCGTGCCAGCGCGGAGCACGACCGCGGCGGCCACCGTCTCCCCCCAGGTGTCGTCGGGGAGGCCGACGACCGCGCAGTCGGCGATCGCCGGGCAGTCGAGCAGTGCCGCCTCGATCTCCAGCGCCGAGAGCTTGTAGCCGCCGCTCTTGATGATGTCGACGCTCGACCGGCCGAGGATCCGGTACGACCCCTCCTCGATCACCGCCACGTCGCCGGTCCGAAACCAGCCGTCGACGAACGCCGCCGCCGTCGCCTCCGGCTGCCCCCAGTAGCCGGCGAAGACCGTGTCGCCGCGGACCTGGATTTCGCCCGGTTCGCCTGGCGGCGGTGCGCCGCGGGAAGCGTCGCTCCACAGCCGCACGGCGACGCCGGGAAGCGGCCCGCCGACATGGCCGGGGCGGCGCGGGCCGTCGTAGGGATTGGACAGCGCCATCCCGATCTCGGTCATCCCGTAGCGCTCGAGGATCCGCTGCCCGGTGATCGTGGCGAAGCGCTCGAACACGCTGGCCGGCAGCGCCGCCGATCCCGACACGACCAGCCGCAGCCGGCCGAATCCCGCCGCGACACGCGCCCGGTCGGGAGCCGCGAGGCCGTCGAGCGCCTCGAGCAGGCGGACGAAGATCGTCGGCACCGCCATGAACAGCGTGAACTCGTCGGCGGCGACCGCGGCCGATACCTCCGCGGGGTCGAATTTCCCCAGTGCCGTGACCGTCGCCCCGGCCCACGCCGCGCACGACACGACGTTGATCAGCCCGTGGACATGGTGCAGCGGCAGGAACAGGGGAATCCGATCGGCACTGCTCCAGCGCCACGCCGCGACGAGCGATTCGATCTGGGCCTGGATGCAGCGGTGAGTGGTCACCACCCCCTTGGGGCGCGCGGTCGTGCCGCTGGTGAACAGCATCAGACCGGGGCGCGTGGGGTCGACGTCGGGGAGGGGCGTGGCCGGCGCGGCGGCCCGGCGCGGATCGAGCAGTCGCATTCCGCGGCGTGCGAAAACGTCTTGGCGGCTGGCGGCGAGGTGGTCGTCGGCGAGCGCGGTGCCGATCCCGGCATCGGCGACGACATGGGCCAATTCGTCGGCCGTGGCATGGAGCGACAGCGGCACGGCGATCCCGCCGGCCCGCCACACACCCCACAGCGCCGCCACGAACGCCGCGTCGGGTTCGACGAGGATCCCGATGCGTTCGCCCGCGAGATCGCCACGGCCACCGAGCAGCGCCGCTGCCAGCGCCGCCGAGCGGTCGAGAAGCGAGGTGTAGGTCGTCGTGCCCATCCCGTCGCGGACGGCGACGGCTGAGCCCAATCCGTCGCGGACGGCGACGGCTGAGCCCAATCCGTCGCGGACGGCGACGGCTGAGCCCAATCCGTCGCGGACGGCGACGGCTGAGCCATGTCGAGCCACCCGGTCGATGATCGGAAGCATGGCAGTCACTCGTGGAAATCCGTCGGTCTGACCGCGCGTCGGCTCATCCGAGGAGGAGGCGCACGACGCCATGGACGATCGACGGCCCGACGAGGCAGCCGAGCCCCGTGTAAAACGTCGCCGTCAGCGCGCCATACGGCACGAGTGCCGGATCGGTCGCGGCCAAGCCGCCGACGACGCCGCTGTTGGTGCCCATCAGTCCGCCGTACACCGCGGCGGCGCGGGGGTTGTCGAGGCCGATCGACCGGGCGACGAGGGGCGTGAGGAGCATCACGAGGATCGCCTTGATGACGCCGGCGGCGAACGCCACGGCGATCACGTCGGCCCCCGCGCCGAGCGCCGAGCCGGTGACGGGGCCGACGATGTAGGTAGCCGCTCCGGCGGCGATCGTCGTCACCGCCACCGGATCGCGGTAGCCGCAGGCATAGGCGCTCACGCCGCCGAGGGCGAACGCGACGACGAGGCCCGTGATCAGACCGACGACTCCTGCCGCCCCGGCGCCTGCCAACTCGGCCGGGCGGATGCCGAACGCCGTGGCCACGATCGCCAGGTCGCGGAGCGTGGCGCCGCCGAGCAGCCCGAGCCCGGCGAGCCAGGGGATCCCGGCGGCACCGCGCGTGCCGCCGCTCACGGTTCCTCCCCACCAGGCCAGCGCCAGCCCGGCGAGGATCGCGACCACCGATCCCGGCACGCGGCCGCGGAGCAGGTGGCGGGCGACCGCTTCCGCGCCCCACGTGATCATCCCCACGAGCACTAGCGCCGTGACCAGCCCTTCGGCGGCGAGGACGTCGGTGAGCGGCTTGAAGGCGGCCGGATCGAGCGTCATGCGGTCTCCCCGTCGCGGCCCGGCAACCGTCCGCCGATCCGCACGATCACCGGCACGAGGCAAAACGCCGCCGCCACGACCGCCCCGGCCGCGACGGCCGCCACGACTCCGCCGCCGAGCGCAGCGCGGACGTCGAGCGTGGCCGCCATGGCGACGACGATCGGGATGTAGATGCCGCCCCAGTAGCCGATTCCCGTCGTCGTCTGGGCGTCGAGCCGGCCGGACCGGCGGAGCAGGGCGGTGGTGGCGACGAGCAGGAGCATCGCGATCCCGACGCCGCCGACGTCGCCGGCGACACCGACCTGCCGCGCGAGCCACGCCCCGGCCAACCGGCCGCCGAGCAGGCAGCCGCCGAGCAGGGCCGTACCGTAGATCAGCATGGGCGTCTCCTCGTCGCGCGGGGGGCCGTCGGAGCGTGAGTGTAGTCCGGCCGTTACACGGCGATCGAGGCGGCCGAAGCGGCCTCCACGCCCGGGCGTGGGACGCCGTGCGGCGAGGGCCTATAACGGAGGCCCCCCACCGGAGCCACGCGCGTGTCGCAGTCGTCGCAACCCGTCCTCGTCCTCGACGGGCTGAAGAAGTCGTTCGGCGCGTTTACCGCCGTCCACGACGTCTCCCTCTCCGTGCCCCGGGGGAGCGTGTACGGCTTCCTCGGCCCCAACGGCGCCGGGAAGACGACCACGATCCGGATGGCGCTGTCGATCTACCAGCCGACCGCCGGCCGCGTGACGGTCCTCGGTCAGCCGTCGGCGCTCCTGGTCCGCGACCGGATCGGTTACCTGCCGGAAGAGAAGGGGCTCTACAAGAAGATGCGCGCCTGCGACATCATCGCCTACTTCGCCTCGCTCAAGGGGATGCCCTCGGCCGCGGCCCGGAAGCGCGCCCTCGAACTGCTCGACAAGTACGGCCTCGGCGAATTCGCCACGCGAAAGTGCGAGGCGCTCTCCAAGGGGATGGGGCAGAAGGTCCAGGTGCTGGCGTCGATCGCCCACCACCCCGAATTCGTGATCCTCGACGAGCCGTTTTCCGGCCTCGACCCGGTCAACCAGCAGGTCCTCGAAGACCTCATCGAGGACCTCAAGCGCGAGGGGACGACGATCGTCTTTTCGACCCACATCATGGAACACGCCGAGCGGCTCTGCGATCGGCTGGTGCTCATCGCCCGCGGCCGGGCGGTGTTCGACGGCACCGTCGCCGAGGCGCGGCGGACGATCCCGCGGCGGATCGTGATCCGCACCCCCGTCGACCCCGGGCGGCTCCGCGGCATGCCCGGCGTCACCGGGCTGACGGCGCTCGGCGGCGACCGCCACGAGGTCACGCTCGCCGACGATGGCGACGCCGACGCGATCCTCGCCGCCTGCTTCCGCGACGGCATCCCGCTGGTGGGCTTCGATCGCAGCGAGCCGACGCTCCGCGACGTGTTCCTGCGCTTGGTGGGGGCTGAACAGGCCGCGGAGGAAGTGGCATGAGAAACGCCTGGCTCGTCGCCTGCCGCGAATTCGCCGAGAACGTCCATACCAAGGGGTTTTGGCTCGGGATCGCGATGGTCCCGCTCTTGCTCGTCCTCGGGTTCTCGGCGCAGCGCCTCCTCGAATCGAGCACGCCCTCGCGCGCCTTCGTCGTCGTCGACCCGGCCGATGTCTACGGCGACGCGATCGACGCCGCCGTCGAGCGGCTCCACCAGCGCGAGGTGCTCAAGGCGTTCGGCGAGTACTTCTCGCGCCATGCCGTGCGCGGCAAGACGGTGCCCGCCGCCGACCTCGAGGCGACGCCGGCCGTCGACGTCGAGAAGGTGCTTCAGGAGTTTTCCGACACCAACCCTGCGGCGCTCGAGGCGTTTGTCAACGCCGGGGGACTCGCCGTGGCGATGGCCAAGGTCAACGGCCTGATCGCCCCCGACGCGCCGCCGTTCGTCCAGCCGCGGAAGCTGTTCGTGCGCGTCGACCTGCCGGCGGGGATCGACCCCGAGGCGGGGCCGGCGGCCGTCGCCGACGCCTTGCGCCCCTGGCTCCGTGGTGAGCAGAAGGTGGAGATCGACGGCCGGCCGACCGACCTGTTTGCGGCGGTGATCGTGCCCGAGGACATCGCCGACCACGTCAGCCGCCCCGGCGGGGTGCCGCGCGTGCCGGAGCCGGGGGAGAGCGTGCAGTATTGGGCGGCCAACCTCGCCGACACCGACCTGCGGACCGAGATCGAGCGCGCGATCAACGACCAGCAGCGGCGCGCCGAGTATGTCGCCAAGGGGATGGATGCCGCGGCCGTCCAGGCGGTCCAGCGGACGAGCGTGCCGGTGGTCAAACTCGATCCGCGGAAGGCGAGCGGCCGCGAGCAGGTGAGCCTCGCCGACCAGCTCCGCCAGTGGGCGCCGGTGGGGTTCGTGTACCTCCTGTGGACGTCGATCTTCGCCGTCGCCTCGCTGCTGCTCAACAACACGATCGAGGAGAAGTCGAACCGCCTCGTCGAGGTGCTGCTGTCGAGCGTCACGCCCGGCGAGCTGATGTTCGGCAAGCTCCTGGGGATCGCCGCGGTCGGGCTGACGATGATCCTGGCGTGGATCGCCGGAATGGTCGGGATGCTGTGGTGGAACGCCGGCCCGCAGGCGGAGCAGGCGCGGAGCCTCCTCGACGTGGTGACACGCTCCGGGCTGCTGCCGGCGTTCGTCGGCTACTTCATCCTCGGCTACCTGCTCTACGGGAGCCTGTTTCTGGCGCTCGGCAGCGTGTGCAACACGCTCAAGGAGGCGCAGAACATGATGCAGCCGGTGATGCTGGTGATGATCGTGCCGCTGCTGACGATGATGTTCATCCCCAAGGATCCCAACGGCACGCTGGCGCGGGTGATGTCGTGGATCCCGATCTACACGCCGTTCGTGATGATGAACCGGGCCGCGGCCTCGCCGCCGCCATGGGAGATCGTCGGCACGACCCTCCTCCTGCTGGCGGCGGTGGCGGTGACGCTCTGTCTCGCCGGCCGGATCTTCGCCACCGGCATCCTCCGCACCGGGCAGCCGCCGCGGCTGGTCGAGCTGTGGCAGTGGCTTGTCCGCGGGGCGTGAGCGCCGTCAGGCGATGCCACCGAGAACGGTCGCCCGGGCGACGCGGCCGACGCCCACCATGTAGGCGGCGGTGCGGAGCGTGACCTTCCGCGACGTCGACAGTTGCCAGACCTGCTCGAACGCCTCGCCGAGGATCCGGTCGAGCTCCTGGCGGACGCGGTGGATGCCCCACTGGTAATGCTGGCGGTTTTGCACCCACTCGAACCAGCTCGCCGTCACGCCGCCGGCGTTGGCGAGGATGTCGGGGAGCACGATCACACCGCGCTCGGCGAGGATCGCGTCGGCCTCGGGATCGACCGGGGCGTTGGCCCCTTCGACGATCACCGGGGCGCGGACGGCGGCGGCGTTGGCGGCGGTGATCACGCCCCCCAGCGCCGCCGGCACGAGGACGTCGCAGTCGAGCGCGAGCAGCTCGGCGTTGGAGAGCGCGTCGCCGCCGGTGAAGCCGGCGAGCCGGCCGCCGTGGGACTGGGCGTATTTCACCAGCTCGCCGACGTCGAGCCCGTCGGCGCGGTGGAACCCGGCGGTGGCGTCGCTGACCGCGATGATCTTGCACTCGGCGTCCTTGAGGAACCGCGCCGTGTGGGAGCCGACGTTGCCGAACCCCTGCAGCGCGATCCGGGCGCCGGGCAAGCGCCGCCCGAGCCGGCTGAGGAGCTTGGTGGTCAGCGCCCCGACGCCGCGCCCGGTCGCCTCCTCACGGCCGGCGATGCCGTGGTATTCGACCGGCTTGCCGGTGACGCAGGCGGGGGCGAAGCCGTGGTAGTTGCCGTACTGGTTCATGATCCAGGCCATCACCTCCGGCGACGTGCCGAGGTCGGGGGCGGGGATGTCGACGTCGGGGCCGAACAGGTCGTGGATCGCGTCGACGAACCGGCGCGTGAGCCGCTCGAGCTCACGGCGCGAGAGGGTCTGGGGATCGACCGACACGCCCCCCTTCGCACCGCCGTAGGGGATGTCGACGACCGCGGTCTTCCAGGTCATCAGCGCCGCCAGCGTGCGGACCTCGTCGAGGTCGACCTGGGGGTGGTAGCGGAGCCCCCCCTTCATCGGGCCACGCGCGTTGTTGTGCTGCACCCGGTAGCCGATGAACGTCGCCAGCTCGCCGCTGTCCATTTCCACCGGGATCTGCACCTGGACCTCGCGCCGCGCGGTGAGGAGCAGCCGGCGCATCTCCGCGGAGAGGTCGAGCTCGTTGGCGGCACGCTCGAAGTAGATCGCGGTGGCGTCGCTGGGGCGCATGGCAGGGTCGCTGGGAGGACGGGGAGCAGGGGAGCCTTGTATATCGGTGGCTCCGTGCGCCCCACAAGCGGCGGGGTGTGGCCACGCGCCTGGCCGTCGGCACGGCGGCGGCGGGCCGCGCCGTGGATCGGCGGTTCGGCCGACGGGTAGGATGCGGGAGCGGGGCAGGCGCTCCGCCGGTGCCGGTGCGGTGGCGTGGTGCCGCCGGCTGTTGCCATCGTCTCCGGGAAGCACCGTTCGCGCATGAGTGGCACCGCCCCCGACGGCTTGTGGGACGCCCTGGTCGCCTCGGGCCTGGCCGACGCCGCGCGGGTGCAGGCGCTGCGGCGCGAGTTCGAGGGGCTCCCGTTCCCGCCCGGGACGGCGCCGACGGCGGCGGCCGAGGTGGCCGCACGCTGGCTCGTCAACCGGGGCATCGTCACGGCCTGGCAAGCAAAGCGGCTGCTGCGGGGCGAGACCGGGCCGTTCTTCGTCGGCGAGTACCGGCTCCTCGACCGCATCGACTGCCCCGCCCCCAACGCCTTCCGCGCCCGCCACGACACCGCCGGCCGCGAGGTGGCGATCGTCGTGCTGGCGACGAAGCGCTGCGTCCCCGAGGTGTGGGCCGACATCGTCCAGCGCACCAAGGCCGCGCACGCTGCCGCCGATCCGGTGCTCGTCCGGCCGCGGGCGCTGGAGAAGGCCGACAAACTCCGGTTCATCGTCTGCGACGAGGTCGGCGGCGTGCCACTGGCGGCCGAGCTCGCCACCCGCGGCGCGCTCGCCCCCGAGGAAGCGTCGGCGGTCGTGCTCGCGGTGGCGCGCGGCGTGGCCTGGCTCCACCGGCTCGGCTGCGTGCACGGGGGGATCTCGCTCGACGCGGTCTACCGTGAGCCATCGCCGGTCGGCGCCGCCGCGCACGCCGGTCCGGTGCGGCTCCTCCAGTTCCCGCTCGCCGGCGATCCGCACGTCGTCCCGCCGCGCGTCGACGCCGGATCGGCCGAGGCCATCGCCGGGCTCGGCGGCCGGGCGAGCTTCGTCGCGCCGGAGATCGCGCGCGGTGCACCGGCGACGACGCGCTCCGATGTCTACGCCCTCGGTTGCCTGCTCCACGCGCTGCTCACAGGCGCGCTGCCCTGCTGGCAGGGCGACGCCGCGCGGACGCTGGCCCACGCCGTCGCCTCGGGGCCCG
>VGZO01000025.1 GCA_016872555.1 Planctomycetota bacterium | reverse complement strand
CGGAATTGGTCTGACGGCGCACCGGTGGCATCTGCGGCGCTGCCGCCGCGACCCTGCTCACGCTTCGGAGAAACTCCATGCGCCGGCTCGGCTGGTCGATCGGGCGCTGGTGGTCGGCGGCCGTGTCGCTCGCGGCCGTCGGGCCTGTGCTCCTGGCGCCCCTCGGGCCGGCCGCCCGCGCCGCGGAGAGCGGCTTCACGCAGCGGGTCGTCGATCCCCATGCCGGTGAAATCTGCTACGCCGTCACGCTCGCCGACGTCGATGGCGACGGCCGGCAAGACATCGTCGTGGTCACGGAGCGGGCCGTCCTGTGGTATGCGGCACCGGCATTGCCCGACGGCGCGTGGCAGAAACACACCGTCATCCACGACCAGACGCCGCGCGACAACGTCTGCATCGCGGCGCACGACATCGACGGCGACGGGCAGATCGATTTCGCGCTTGGCGCCTCGTGGCCGACGACCGGCACGCTCCACTGGCTCAGCCGCGGGAACAGCCTCGACGAACCCTGAACCGTCCACGGCATCGGCCCGCTCCACTCCACCCACCGGATGCGGTTCGCCGACGTCCTCGGCACGGGCGGCCCGCAGCTGGTCGTGTCGCCACTGACGGCGGTGGCCGGGGCGGCAGGGGTGGAGTTGACGGCGCTGGCAGTGCCCGCCGACCCGGCGATGGACCGCTGGCTCCCCACCGTCCTCGACCGCACCCTCAATCGGATGCACAACCACACCCACGCCGACGTCGATGGCGACGGGCCGACCGACACGCTGACCGCCAGCCGCGAGGGGGTGCACCTGATCCGCGGCGCCAATACCACGCGGGAGCAGCTCTCCCCCGGCATCGCCGGCTCGGCGCCCAACAGCGACGGCGCGGGGGAGATCCGCCTCGGCCGCCACGCCGACGGCACGCCGTTTTTCGTCACGGTCGAACCGATGCACGGCACGGCGGTGGCGGTGTGCCACCCGTCGGCCGGAGGAGTGCTGGCCCCCTGGGAGCGCGCGGTGATCGACGTGGGCTACGTACGCGGCCACGCCCTGGCGACGGTCGATCTCGACGGCGACGGCGGCGACGAGATCGTCTTCGGGTCGAGCGACCCGTCGGCGGTCGCCGGCCACGGGCCGACGGTGGCGGTCTACCGGGCCGATGCCACCGGACGGCACTGGGAGCGGAGCGTGCTCGACGCCGGCGGCGTGGCGGTCGAGGACATCGCCGTCGGTGACCTCACCGGCGACGGCCGCCCCGACATCGTCGCCGTCGGCCGCGCGACCCACAACGTCAAGCTCTACGTGAACATGCTCCCGCCGCGGTGAGGGTGCTGGCTCCGCGCCCCCTCACCCGTACAGCGCCTGTTCCATCTGCTTCCGCACGGTCGTCAGCCGGGCGACGTCGCCGCCGCCGACTTCGGCCGTCGCCCAGCCGGAGAAGCCGATCGCGGAGAGGGCCTCGCGGACTTCTCCCCAGGGCACGTCGTCGTCGGGGCTGACGATGTCGACGAACGAGTTTTTCTTGCGGCTGAAGCCCTTGATGTCGAGCTTCACGCAGCGGTGGCCGAACTGCCGGATCCAGTCCTTCGGCTGGCCGTATTTCCAGTGGTTGCCGATGTCGTAGTACATCCCGATCCACGGGCTGTTGAACGAATCGACGAACGCGATGAATCTCTCCGGGCCCTGCTCGGGGGGGGCGTCGTGGTCGTACATCATCCGGTTCCAGACGTTCTCGACGAGGATCGGCTGGCCGAGCGATGCCGCCAGCGGCAGCACCTTCTTCAATTCATTGCGGCAGCGCTCCTCGATCTCTGCTGTCGGGCCATCCCCCCCCTGGCCGACGACGATCAGCACGCCACTGCCGCCGGCAGCATGGGCCACGCGGAGGCAGTGCTCGAGGTTCGCCACGGCGGTCGCCCGCTCGGCGGCGTCGGTGCTGGTGAGCCGCTGTTGCCAGTGGGCATGGTTGATCGCGTTGTGGACGAAGACTCCCGACTCGGCGACCGCCGCGCGGGCCTCGGCCGGCGTGTAGAGCGCGGCCTGATCGAGATCGACGCCGTCGAACCCCGCCTCCTTGGCAAGCAACAGCCGCGCGGCCAGGGGCAGCTTCTGCCCGCCGCTCTCCCCGGGGATCATCCCGAGCTTGCAGGACAGGAGGATCCGCTTGCCGGCCGGCGGGGCGACGAGCGCCCCCGCGGCGGGCGTGGCGTCGGCACCGCGCGCCGGGGCGGCGAGGGCGAGCGCGGCCGGGGCGGCGACGAGCAGGTGGCGGCGCGAGACGAGCGGTGAAAACACCGGCATGGCAGGGACTCCGGAAGCGGACACACGGTCGGCCCGTCAGCGGCCGTCCCACCACAGCGGCGGGCCATCGAGCGCACGGGCATGGAGCGAGCGGAACTCGGCGAACGCGCCGTCGGTGGCGGTGAGCGCCTCGAGCGTGGCGGCGCCGGTGGCCAGCGCCCCCTCGATCTGGCGCTCGTCGACCAGGCCGATGGCCCGGATCGTGTCGAGCGCCGTGGCGATCCGCGGGTCGGCGCGGAGCCGGTCGCCGGCCTGCGGCCGGGGGCGCGTGCCGTCGGCTTCGCGGCGCTGGAACCACACCGTCTCCCAGGCGCCGTCGGACAGGCGCACCTGGAACACCGACTCGATCGTCACGCGCCGCGCCTGCGGGTCGAGGTTCAGCCGGGTGGCGCGGAACCGCCCGGCGGCATCCGCCTGGCCGCGGGCGCTGGCGACCCAGCGCCACGGATCGGCGGCCGGGCGGGCCCCCCCGAGGCCCCCGAGGAGACTCTCGAGGCTCCCGCCGAGCGTCTCCTGGAGGAGCGGGAGGATCGCGGCGGCATCGGCGGCCTGGTCGCGCCGCACCTGGAGGTCGCCGACCCCCTGGAACGTCACCGGCCCGTCGAGGGCGTCGGCGAGCAGCGCCAGGCGCGCCTGCCAGGTGCGGTCGTCCTGGGGCAGGGGCGGGAGCCGGTCGGCAAGCGCGGGCGGCTCGGCCGCGGGATCGATGCCCAGCGCCACCACATCACGCCGCAGCCTCTCGGCCTGGCGCGTCTCGGCGCCGTCGAGGCCCTCCGCCCAGGCCCAGCCGACGATGCGCCGCGCGGCGGGATCGGCCGCCTGCTCGCGCTTCACGCTCTTGGCCGGCAGGCGCAGCCAGGTGAACGGTGCCCGTGCGGCGGGGTCCTTGGCCGGGTCGGCGAGGAGCCGCTCGATCCGGGCCGACTCCGTCTCGAGGAACGTCCGCCGTTTGTCATCCTCGGGGAGGGTGGCGAGCGTGGCCTCGATCCGCCGGCGGACATCCTCGCGGGCCGCCAGGGCGTTGACCCGGTCGTCGCGCACCGCCTCGCGCTCGAGCTCCGGTGCCGCCTCGGCCAGCCACGCGCGGCGGACGACGAGCGTGAGCGTGCCGTCGTCCTCGCGGCGAACGATCCGGCCGCGGATCGCCCCGTGCTTGGCGATGGTGACGACATCGACGCCGTCGGCGACCGCCGGTGTGGAGACGATCGCCACACTCCCCATCAGCAGCGCCCTCAGCCACCGCGCCGAGGCCGTACCGAAAAATCCATGGCACGAAACAGGCAGTCGCGCTGCCTGCGGGCCGGAAGGCGGCTGAATCGCGCGGATCGTCATGCCGGTCGACCGTGAAGCTGGTGCAACGCCGGACACTGTCCTGCGCTTCAGTCTACAGTCGCGGCAGCGACCGGGCCGACCGGCGGTGGAGCCGATCCCGTGCCGTCGCCAAACGACGACGGCCGGCCCGCACGGGGCCGGCCGCAGCCGTGGTCATCGTCGCAGTCGTCCCGTCCTGCAGGTGTCAGCAAGCCGGTCGGGACGCTTCGTTCACCCGTTGGCCACCTTGGATTGTCCCTGCCGACGGCGGCGGATCCCGAAGACTCCGGCCATGCCACCGGCCATCGTCGCCAGCACGATTGACGAGGGCTCCGGCACCACCGTCAGCGTTCCGGTAGTGGCATCGAACCTCACCGCCTGCTCGATCGTGGCGTTGTATGCCTCCCACTGGCCGTTGCCCTTGTCCTCGAACGCCAAGTCCTGACCGAGGTAAGAAACGTTCGGGATGCCGCCGATATTGCTCGAGTATGAGGGGGCATCGAACAGCTTGTACGAGGAGTAGTTGGGCAGCTTCGTGCTGGACGGAAGGTTGAGGATCAAGGTCGACAGGCCGAAGTCCACGTTGCCGCTGGACTTGATCGAGTTGTATGTCGAGCCCTGGGTCGTACCCGAGATGTTGAAGATCGAGGATGCGGTATCCAGGAGTGTCAACGAACCGGTGTTGAGGATTCCGCTACTGCCGTTGGTGCCCGCCCGCACCGCACCCTCGACGAGAACGTTTCCAACACGTCCGACACCACGCAGCGTGGCACCGGAACTGACCAGGACGTTCGAGGCGGCGTTCGTGCCGTTGATGATCGTCGTACCACCTTGGAGGAGCGTGTCGCCGGTATAGGTGTTGTTGCCGCCGAGGATCAGCGTGCCGGGGCCTGTCTTGGTCAGGCTGGCCGATCCCCCCGTCTCGGAGATCACGCCCGAGGCGTTGATCGTGCCGGTCGCGTTCGTCAACGCAAACGTACGTACTCCGGACATCTTGATGTCGTTGGCAATCGCCACCGACGACGCCGCCGTCTGCGAGACATTGCCGGCGAGGACGACCGACGAACCGCTCAGCGAGTAATTCACCGCCGACGTGAACCGTAGAGCTGCCCCGGACGTCGCCGAAATCCGAAAGTCGTTGACGGTGTTGATCGTCGTCGGGCGGTTGGTTCCGCTCCCGAAGATCAGCGTGTCGCCGGCCCCCGTCCCGGCGGGAGCAGTGCCTCCGACCCAGTTGGCGCCGGTGCTCCAATTGTTGTTGGCGCCGTTTCCGTTCCAGGTAACGGTCGCCGCTGCACAAGGCAGAGCGCACATCGCCAAGGCGACGGCAGCCAGGTGGCAAACGCGACGGGAGAGCATGGTGGCGAGCGAGATGCGCATGGGACGGTCCTTGGCTGACAGGGCGGTGGTGAAGACGGGTGTTGGGTTTCCAACCGACTTGCTGACGCCCATAGGCAGTGCAGGGACCGTGCCAAATCCGAAACCAGCCCTCGAAAATGAACGGAAAAAATTCGTAAGCCCATTCATGGAAAGACTTTGCGGAATTATTTCCGGCCTGAGAAAGGGTCCGGAAATGGCTCCCTTGCGAACCCCGAGTCACCATTTTGGTTAGCCCGGGACTCATCACTTTGGTGAGGCTCACCAGATTGGTGATTGCCTGTTTTTGCCCCCCCAGAGGGGTTTTAGGCGGCATCGAGGCCGCGGGGCGTGACCTCGCCGAGCCTCACTTTGGGCCGTAAGGGTGGCGCCCTCCGTCGATCCCACGCCTGCCCTGCGACAGCCCCCTTCGGCAATTGAGCGGAGCCGGGGGCCGATCAATCCGCTCGCCCGGCCCGCTACGGCAACAGCTCCTGCCCGATGCCGGCTTCAAGACGCAACCGGCTGGGGCGCCGAAGAGGCGCATACCCGCCGCCCTACGCCAGCCTACAGCTGGGTCGGGTTGGGGGCGTCGCCGTAGACCGCCCGGGGGTCGAAGACCTTGCCGGTCTCGGTGAACTCAAGCGCCGTGCCCGCGGAGCGTTCGCTGCTGACCGGAACGCGCCGGTAGAAGCACGAACGGTAGCCGACATGGCAGCTCGCCCCGCCGGCCACCTCGACCCGCAGCCAGACGCAGTCTTGGTCGTCGTCGATCCGCATCTCGACGATCCGCTGGACCAGGCCGCTGGTGGCCCCCTTGTGCCACAGCTGCTTGCGGCTCCGGCTGTAGTACCAGGCTTCGCCGCTCTCGATCGACCGCGACAGCGCCTCGCGATTCATCACCGCCACCATCAGCAACTCCCCGCTGCGATGGTCTGTCGTGACGCAGGGAATCAGCCCCTGCTCGTCGAACTTGGGGGCCAATTCCACCCCCTCCTCCACCTGCTCGACACTCGCCCGCGGCGCGAACAGTCGTCCGTCGTCGTGCACCTGACACCTCCGAGCCGTCAAACCCACCGCCCTGGTCAGCCGCCCTGGTGACCGCCGCAACGAAACGGGCCCCGGCGTATGCCCGCCGGGGCCCATTCCACGATACCCCCAATCCGTCGTCGTGACTCTCCTCAGGTCACCCGCCCACCGGGGCGGCGGACGGGATGGGGACTATCGGCGTGTGCAGTTTCGAGATTCGCTTCCTCCCGGAGGCTGGCCGGGACGGTGAACGGGCACAATCGGCACCATGGCGTTCGGGCGACTAGGGCGCGATGCCTGCCAGCCGATCACCGACGGTGGCGAGCACCGGTCCGGACGGTCACGGAGTCAGGAACCGGCTGCCGGCCATGGCGAACCCCTTGCGGCTCAAGCCCAGACTGACCGCCTGGTAGCCCCCCGTGTAGGTGTCCAAATCGCTGTCCTCGGTCGGCAGAGTGGTCACGTCGTCGACCACCAGCGCGGCACCGCCCCAGCTCGGGTAGGGGTCGATGCCCGACTTCGCAGGCCGCGAGTTGATCGCCATCCACGGCAGAGTCGCGCCGAACTCCGTCTTCTCGGAAGCTGCTTCCTTCGCGGTGATCGCCGTCTTGACCGCCAACGGGAGCTCGATGCTCACAGGCGCCGCCACGACCGGCTGGGCGATCGGCGTCGGCGCGGGGTCTGACAGCGCGGCCAACGAGCCGCGCGTCACGGTCGCGTGATCGACATCGAGCGACTTGGCCCAGGAGGCTTCGGCCACACCGATCGAACGGGTCTCGGGGGGATCGATCCAGGTGATCGTCTCGCCCTGCGAAACGGCTGCAGTCAGGCTCGCGGCCAGCAGGCAGGACACCAGAGTCTTCCCGAACGTGAGGAGAGAGCGCATCGGAAAACCTTTGTGGTTAGGCCCCACAGGCACCGGCAATCGCACCGGAGCCACGCATCCTCCGCGAGAAGAATCAGCGGAACCCGGGGTCGGGAAAACCCAACCCGAACGCCTACCGGAAACAGCCAGGCATATGGCCGAGACACGGAAGACCAAGGAACCAAAAGAGACTGCAAGCGGACGCGATTACGCGACCTTCGGCGACGATGACCGATGCTTGCAGTAGCGGTTCCTGGGAAAGAAAGAACTTGCGGACAGGTGGAGAATACAAAATCGCCAGAGTTGGTCAACAGGTTGGCAAAAAACTCATCAGTTCCTAACAAATGAGCTCGTTCTCGTTGTTTTCCTGCAGTTTTTCAGGGTGCCACCGCTGGAATGTTCGCCCCGGGGGTTGCATCCGGGGCGCCGTCGATGCGGGTTTGGACCTCGGCGAGGATCAGCGGAAGGAACACGATCCCGGAGTAGTGGTTGGCGTACATCTCCACCAGCCGATCGCGGGGCAGGCCCGCCGCCGTCGCCAGCCGCCGCGAGTGCTCCGGAGGCACGACGTCGTCGAACCGGCCGCAATAAATCCAGGTGCTGTCGCGATCGTAGCGGTGGGCCAGGCGCAGCGGTTCGATCGCGGAGAGCGTGTCGCGGACCATCGTCGGGTCGAGCCCCGAGCGGGCCAGATCCTCACGGAGCTTCGCCGCGTCCTTCTTGCCCTGCTCGATGACGCCCGCCAGGTCGCCGCCGGCGAGCATGATGAAAACGCGGTGAAAACCGCGGTCGAGCCCCGCCGTCGTGGCGGCCACGAAGCCCCCCAGGCTCGTCCCCTGCAGCGCGATCCGCCCAGGATCGACCAGCGGCAGTGCCGCGGCTGCGTCGCGGGCCCGCCGGACATCGGCGACGGCCTGCCGGACGGCGAGCACCACCGCTTCGCTGCCAAGTCCCGACTGGGGGGGGCGACGGCGGCCGTAAAATGGCAGCTGGACCATGAACGCGTGGACGCCCCGGGCGGCGAGGCTGCGGGACACGAGCCGGCCGACGGTCATGCCGCCCCCCGACTCGTGGACGACGATGCAGGCCGCCGCCCGCTTCGGCACGCCGGCTCCGTCGCGGGCCTGGTACCACTCCATCCAGACCGCGTCGTTCGACGGCACGCCGCCGGCCCTGGGGGAGGGGAAGCGGACGAGGAGGTCGCCGGGGCCCTTCCCCGGCTCCTCGAGCTCGACGGTGAACGCCTCCGGTTTCCAGACCAGCCCGTCGAGGCACTCCCGGGCGTCGGCCTGCGGATCGATGCCGGCGGCGAGTGAATCGGTGGCTGGAAAACAGGCCCCCGGAGCCACGCGGACCGCCGCCGCCGCGTCGCGGGCCTCCGCCGGCACTTTCTCGAGGAGGGCGCCGAAATCGAGCCGCACGCTGCGGCATTCGGCCGCCGGCTTGCCGTGGGCGGCGTGGGCGACATGGAGGACGAGCTGCTCGGGCACGAAGAGGACGTTGTGGAGGTTGGAGCGCATCGCCACCGGGCGGTCCATGAGGTGGAAAGCCGAGGTTTCGTCGAGTTTCCCGTGGGCCTCCTCGACCCGGCCGCGGAGGCACGCGAGCCGATCCCCCGCCGAGAGCACGACGGAGTCGGGGATCCCGGGCCCGAGCAGCGGGTGCGCCTCCCCCGCGCCGACCACCTGCAGTTCGGCGGGGGTCGCCGCCACACCGACGGCCCGCCGGCTCTTGCCGTCGGCGAAGACGTAGTAGTATTCGCACGTCCGCGGGTTGTCGCGCCACAGGGCGACGACCTCGTCGAGGGTCGAGCACTCCTCCAGCGCCCGGCGCATCAGCGTCGCCATCGGCACGCCGTCCCACTGCCCCTCGCCGCGGCCCCCCATCTCGCCGAGCGAGATCGACCGGGCGTTCATCCCGCTGACGCTGCCGGTGAACCCGGCGTAGCCGACGTTGACGAACGGAATCATCCCCGTGGGGACGACGACGAACGCCGCCGCCGCGTCCTGGAGGCCGATCTCGGTCATGTAGTCGAGGACCCGGCCGTGGTAGAGCACGCCGTCGGCGGTGGCGCTGCCGGAGACGGCGAACCCCGAACAGTGGAACAGCTCGGGAAAGACGTTGACGACGGCGAACAGCTCCGGATCGACGCCGAGGGCCGCGGCGAGGGCGTTCGTCTCGGCTTTGTGGCGCTCGGGGATGTGGGGGGCGAGGCGGGCGGCGGCCCCGGCGAGCCGGTCGCGGAACCACTCCCCGGTCCGGATCGTCTCCACCGTCCCGACGACGTGGAGCACCGAGTCGATGCACCGGTGCGCTTCGACGGCGAGCAATTCCCCGTGGGCGCGGCCGATTTCCTCGGGTGTGCCGTGGAGCGTCACCACCCGCATCCCGTCAACCCACTCGAGACTGCCATGAGGGACACGCTTCCCGTCGCCCGAGGGGTCGAGAAGCGTCGGCCCGGGGGCGAGGATTTCCAGGGCGCGGCGGGCCCCGCGGGCCAGTTGCCGCTCGATGTCCCCGCGCGGGACCCTGTTGACCCGCAGCCCAGGCCACTCGGCGAGGGGCGCCGCATCGCCGGCGGGGGCGAGGACGAGATCGACGTGGACGTCCCCGGCACGCAGCGCGAGCGTGTCGGGGGCCGGGAAGGCGAGGGTGGCGTCGTCGAGCTTCCAGGCAGCCGCGGCCGGGTCGTAGCGAACCCCGAGGATCCCGGTCGCCAGCCCCGCGACCCCGGCGGCGCCAGGCTGGGCGAGAAACGGCAGCGCGGCCACGGCGGCCGAGTCGGGGGACACCAGCCGCGCCACCGCCCCCCCCGGGGCGAGATGGTCGGGGCCGACGAAATCCCCCTCGCCGAGGTGGACGACCCCGTGCCGCGGGAGGGCGAGGGCCACCCCCTCGGCCCGGCGGCGGATCGTGGCGGCATATTCAGGATGCTCGACGACGAGGTCGAACGCCGTGGCGTCATAGCGGGCCAGGCGGAGCGTCGCCTTCTGCTTGGCAGCGCCGCGGGCGTCGAGGACGACGGTCCCCGAGATCGCGAAGGCATCGCGGGTAACGCTGACGCACTCCCACCAGGGGGCCAGCGACGTGGCCAGCGACGGCGGCTCGGCCGCCCCCCCCGGCAGTGCCAGGAGCGCCGCCACCATCCCCCAACTCCAGACCGTGCTCGTCTTGCTCGCGCGCGACACGTATCCCATGAGACGTCCCCCGTTCACGCCCGTCCCCGCGCACCGCGACCGGTCCGTCCGATCCGGCGCCCCATGGGGCGAGTCTCCCGCCGGATGCGGCAGAGGGCAAGGGGAACCGCGGGGCGCAAGCGCGCTTTCGGCCGACGTCGGGCGACAGGCGCCTCCCGGCGCGGGACCGGACCGCGCCTACCCGGTCTTCCCTGGCCAGTTGACCGTCGCTCGGCCACCGTCCTAGGCTCGCCGCTCGCCGCGCCCCTCGCGTGCCGCCACCGGCGCGGCCATTTGATCCCCATTTCCCGGAGCCCCGCACCATGGCGTTCTCCCGCCACCGGCAGTTCGTCACCGTCGCCCCCCTCGCCGCCAGCCTGCTCGCCGGCCTGTCCCTCGGCGCCCGGGGCGACGACTGGCCGACGTTTCGCGGCCCGGCCCGCAGCGGCGTGGCGACCTGCGGCGGCCTGCTCCAGTCGTGGTCCGAAGGGGGTCCGCCGCTTGTCTGGAAGACCACCGGGGCGGGGCGGGGCTACGCCAGCCCGGCGATCGCCGGCGACCGCATCTACACCCTCGGCGACGGCCTCTCGACGACGCCCGGCGACGCCGACGAATACCTCACCTGCTTCGAGCGCGCCACCGGCAAGGCGCTGTGGCGGACGAAGACCGGCAAACCGTGGACCGACGGGCAGGCCACCTGGCAGAGCTCGCGGAGCACGCCGACGGTCGACGGCGACCGTGTCTACGTGGTCACGCCGTTCGGCGAACTGGTCGCCTGCCACTCCGCCGACGGCAAGGAGCTGTTCCGCGTCAACCTCAAGGAGCAGTTCGGCGGCAAGAAGGGGGACAGCTGGGGCTACAGCGAGTCGGTGCTGATCGACGGCGACCGGCTCGTCTGCACCCCCGGCGGCGAGAAGGCGACGATCGTCGCCCTCGACAAGAAGACCGGCACGCCGATCTGGACCTGCTCGCTACCGGGCGACCGCGGCGCCGGCCACGCCTCGATCGTGGTCGCCGAGGTCGGCGGCAGGCGGATCTACGTCCAGACCACCGCCAGCGGCGCCCTCGGCGTCGACGCTGCCTCCGGCACGCTGCTGTGGACCTACCCGATCGACCAGACGACGGCCGTCATCCCGACACCGATCGTCCGCGGGGATCTGGTGTTCTTCTCGGCCGGCTACAAGCGCGGTGGGGCGCTGCTCAAGCAGGTGCCGCAGGCCGACGGCACGGTGAAGGTCGAGGAGGTCTACGGCCTCAAGCAGGACCTGGCCAACAAGCACGGCGGGATCGTGCTCGTCGGCGACCACCTGTACGGCGACTCCGACGACCGCGGGATCCCGTTCTGCGCCAACCTTTTGACCGGCGAGGTCGCCTGGAAGGAGCGCGGCAGCGGCAAGAACTCGGCGAGCGTCATCGCCGCCGACGGCCACATCTACATGCGCTACTCCGACGGCACGCTCGCCCTGGTGAAGGCCGACCCGCAGGCCTACCGTGAGGTCAGCGCCTTCAAGATCCCCGACAGCGGCGACCGGCCGAGCTGGTCGCACGCGGTGATCGTCGACGGGCTGCTCTACCTGCGCGAGGGGGACGCGATCCTCTGCTACGACCTGCGCCGGAAGTGAGCGTCGCCGGCGCCGCTCAGTCTTCGGCCTCGTCGACGACCCGGTAGAGGAGGCCGCCGAGCGCGCCGCCGATCAGGGGCGCCAGCCAGAAGAACCACACCTGGTAGGCGATCGCTTTTCCGAAGGAAGCGGCGATCAGCGCCGTGGCGGTGCTCCGCGCGGGGTTCACGGAGCAGTTCGTGACCGGGATGCTCACCAGGTGGATGAGCGTCAGGCACAGCCCGATGGCGATCGGGGCGATCACCGACCCCGACTGCTTGTCGGTGGCGCCGTGGATCACGAACAGGAACACGGCCGTCAGCACCACCTCGGCCACGAAGCAGGCCGCCGCGGAATACTTTGTCGGGGAGTACTCCTCAAAGCCGTTGCAGGCGAAATTGCCGAGGTCGAAGTCTGGCTGGCCGTTGGCGATCACGAACAGCACGAAGGCGCCGAAGCAGCCGCCGAGCGTCTGGACGGCCCAGTAACCGATCACGTCCTTCCAGGGAAACCGCCCGCTGACGGCGAGGCCGAGCGTGACCGCCGGGTTGAGGTGGCAGCCGGAGACGTGACCGATGGCGACGGCCATCGTCAGCACCGTCAGCCCGAACGCCAGCGCGACGCCGAGAAACCCGATGCCGAGATGGTTGTCGTACTGGGCGGCGAGTACGGCACTGCCGCAGCCGCCGAGGACCAGCCAGAACGTCCCGATGAACTCTGCGAGGAGCTTGCGCATGGGGGATCTCCGGAAAAAAGCGGGGACGACCGCGGATCGCGGTCGTGCGATGCGGCACGGTAGCTTCCGCGCCGTGCGCGGGTCAACCTGACGCGGGGGCTGTTCAGCGGCCTGCCGGCAGGCTGTCCAGGATCCGCCACAACGGCGGGCCGAAGACCAGCCCGCCGACCACCACCGCCGTGCCCGCCGCGACGAGGACGGCGGCGCTGGCGATGTCGAGGGCGTCGCGGATCCGCGGGTGGCGCGGCACGCCCGGCGCCCGGACCAGCGACTCGATCGCCGAGTTCACCAACTCGGCGACGAGGACGCCGCCGACCGCCAGGGCCAGCAGCGCCAGATCCCGGCGCGGCACGCCGAGCATCAGCGCCGCGGCGACGACCGCGACCGCCGCCGGGAGGTGGACGGCGAAACTCGATTGGCCGCGGATCCCGCGGGACAACCCCCGGAAGGCGTCGGTGAACTTCCGCCGCCAGCTCCGATGCTGACCCCCCTGGCCGGAGGGCACCTACCCCACCTTCACGTACGGGTCGCCCTTCTTCCAATTGCACGGGCACAGCTCGTCGCTTTGCAGCGCGTCGAGGACGCGGAGCACCTCGGCGACGTTGCGCCCGACCCGCCCCTGGTTGACGTCGACCCACTGGATGACGCCGTGGGGATCGACGATGAACGTCGCCCGCAGGCAGTAGCCCTCGGTCTTCTCGAGGATTCCGAGCTCCGGGGCGAGCTTCTGCGCGGCAAGCAGGGGGTAGCCGAGCTTTTCGAGGTCGGGATGGGCGCGCCGCCAGGCGAGGTGGGAATACTCGTTGTCGGTGCTGCCACCGACGACCGCGGTGTCGCGGTCGGCGAACGCCTTGAGCTGCTTGTGGAACTCCGCCAGCTCCGTCGGGCAGACGAAGGTGAAGTCCTTGGGGTAGAAGAAGTACACGACCCAGTGGCCGGCGTAGTCCTTGTTCGACAGGGTCTTGATGTCGTCCTTCCCCGTGCCGACGCAGGCCGGGGCGGTGAAGGCGGGGAAGGGATCACCGACGGTGAGCATGCGACGGTCTCCGGAAGCGGGCGGGGCGGCGGAGAGTGTACGGAGGCCAGGCACCTCCTTCAACGCGCCCGCCACCGCCCCGGCGCGGTGCTCGGTCCATCCCCGGTGACAAGCCCGATGCCCGACCAACGACCCCGCCTCGCCGACGACGCCGCCGTGCCGAGGAGGGTGTTCGTCGCTCCGGGGCGCGCCGCACGGCCGCTCGAGATTCCCGGCTCCGCCGAACTGGCGACGTGTCCGTTCTGCGCCGGCCACGAACACCTCACCCCGGGCGAAGTGGCGCGGCTGCCGGAATCGGCGGCGCTGCCGTGGAGCGCCCGGATCATCCCCAACCGCTATCCGGTCGTCGCCGACGGCGACGACGCCCTTCCCGCCGCGTCCGACCGGTCGCCGGCCGCCGGACCTCCCGCCCACGGCGTCCACGAAGTGCTCGTCGAGTCGCCGCGCCACGACACCTGCATCCTCACCGTCGACCCGGCCGCGTGGCGGCTGGCATGGGAGGCCTGCCGGCGTCGGTTGGCGGCGCTGGCGGCCCGCGGCGACCTGGCCTGGACCACGGTCTTCAAGAACTCGGGGCCCGCGGCCGGCGCGTCGCTGGGGCACGTCCACAGCCAGCTGGTCGGGCTCGGGTTCGTCCCCCCGGTGGTCGCCGCCGAGCTCGCCGGCGCCGCGCCGTTCTCACGCCAACTGGACGAGGCCGCCGCGGAGGAGCGCGTGGTCGCCACCGCCGGTGGACTGGTCGCGCTGGTGCCCCGCGCCCCCCGGCAGCCCTACGAGGTCTGGATCGTGCCCCGCGCGCCGCGGCCGTGGTTCCACGCCGACGCGGACGCGGCGGGGGCGATTGCCGACCTGACGCGCGATGTCGTCGGCCGGATCCGCACCCTCGAGCCCGGCGCCGACTACAACTGGTGGCTCCACCAGGCGCCGCTCGTCGGCGCCGAGCCGCCCGGGTGGCACTGGCACCTCGAGATCCTGCCGCGTCTCTCCGGGATCGCCGGCTTCGAGCTGGCGACCGGCTGCCACATCACCACCGTCGGCGCCGCCGAGTCGGCCCGGCGGCTCACTTCCATTCGTAGGCCGTGACGCCCTCGAGATCGCGCACGTAGACGGTGCCCCCCTCGACGGCGAGGTGGGCCCAGCTCTCGCGCTCGGCGACCTTCGCCTCGCCGAGCTGCTCGTACTTCTCCGGCGTGGCGCGGATCAGGCGCAAGTCCCCGGTCTCGTCGAGGGCGAGGATCCTGTCGCCCTGCGCGACCATGCTCCAGTAGCGGCCGAACGGCGTGGTGATCCAATCCTCCTTGCCGGTCGCCAGGTCGAGGCAGGCGAAACGCTGGTTGCGGAGGTGGACGTAGGCGTGGCCGCCGAGGACGATCGGACTCGACATGTAGCCCTGCACCTTGTTACGCCACACCGTCTCGACCGACCGCGGCCCGTCGGCCGCCGGCGTACCGAGCGCGAACAGGAACGACCCACCGCCATACGTGGTGGTGAAGATCCGCCCGTCGATCACCGTCGGGGTGACGATGTTCATCCCGCGGAACGCCTCGACCGGCGTCTGCCACAGCACCTTTCCCGACTCGGGATCGATGCCGGCGAGGAACTCCCGCGCCTGCACGAGGATCTGCGGCACGCCGTCGAGCGTGGCGACCAGCGGCGAGGAGAAGGCGCTCCCCGACATCCCGCCGGCGTCGGCGAGCACGCGCCACACCACCTTCCCGGTCGCCTTCTCGAGCTTCACGAACCCCGACCCGGCCTGGACGAAGACATTGTCACCCACGATCAGGGGGCTGGAGACGAAGCCGAACGCCGGCAGCGGGCTGTCGAACTCCTTCATGAAGTCCTTCCGCCACAGTTCCTTGCCGGTGGCGGCGTCGAGGCAGACGAGCATGTCGCGCATCCCGGCGACGTACAGCCGCCCCTCGTCGACGGCCGGGGTGGAACGGATCCACGAGCCGTTGGAGATCGCGAAAAACGGGACGGTCATTGCCCCCTCCCACGACGCCTCCCAGACCTGCTTGCCGGTCTTGCGGTCGAGGGCCCGGACGTGCTCGGTCTTCTTGTCCTTGGTCTCGGTGACGAACACGAGGTCGCCGTCGATCACCGGACCTGAGTAGCTCGGGCCGAACTCGACTCGCCACGACTTCACGAGACGGTCCGACGACAGCCCGTCGGGCCAGGTCGCGCCGGCGACGAAGCCGTCGCGCGCCGGGCCGCGCCACTGCTGCCAGCGGCCGGAGGCGGCGAGATCCTGGGCGGGCGCGGCAAGCATGGCGCCCGCCAACCCGCAGGCCGCCGCGGCCCGCAACGCCGCATTCCACCGGTCTCCCAACCCCTGGCACCCCTGCAGCATGATCCACCCCCTCACGGCACGACCCCCACGACACCATCCTCATGGTACCCGTCCCGCTTCGCCGCCACACCGACGCGGCGACGAGCGGCGCTCCCGAGACACCGGACCGACCCCGACGGCGCGCCGGACCGTGGGGGGGCGGGTGTGCCTCCTGGCTGCTCCCGCGGCCGGAGGCTACCGCTGCCCGCCGGCGCTATCCGTCGGTACCGGCACCGGCCGGCACAGCGCCAGCCAGTCGATCTCCGGCTCGATCGCCGCGGCCCCGTGCGCCAGCCCGAGCACGGGGAGCGGCGCCAGCCGGGCGGCGAGGAATTCCCGGGCGGCCACCGCGATCCGTCGGGGGTCGTCGACCGCCGCGGCCTGAGCCTCTCCCGCCGGCGGCGGCGTGACCTCCGAGAGCACGACCGCGGCGACGACCAGCCCCAGGGCGCGCGCCGCGTGGACTGTCGCCAGCGTGCGTCCGATGCAGCCGAGGCGGGAATCGTCGACGATCACCACCGGATGGCCGAGATCGCGTGCCACATCGGCGACGAGCGTCGTGTCGGACAGCGGCGAGCAGAGCCCGCCGGCCCCCTCGACGACGACCACGTCGCTCACGCGGCGCCAGACGTCGATCCCCGACCGCAAGAGCGCGTCGTCGACGGCACGCCCCTCGGCCCGGGCAGCCTCGGCGGGTGCGACGGCGGCGCGAAACACCTGCGGGCAGACCGCGGCGACCGCCAGCGGTCTGCCGGCCGCCTCCCACAACCGCCATGGATCGCCGTGCGGATCGTCGGCCGAGGTGCCGCTGGCGACCGGCTTGTAGACGCCAACCGGCACCCCACACGCGGCGAGCCGGCGGACCAGCGCGACGGCGACGGCGGTCTTGCCGACGCCGGTGTCGGTGCCGGTCACGCACAAGCCGGGCAGGCGCTGCCGCTGGTCGACTCCACTGCCACCCACGGCAAGGCCCTCCCGTGCGGTTCCGTCTTGGTTACGCCACTCCCTGTCGCTGCGATCCCCGCCGAGCATCGCCCGCGGTCGCCCGCAGCGTCGCAAAAAAACGGCCGGCGTTTGCCTCGCGCGCGGTGATCGCCTACACTTCCAACTGTACTGAGATTGAGTCTCAATTGTGCCGTTCAAGCCACAAACCGCCAAGGACAGCGTGTTCGATGGAATCGCTCGACCAGGTGGCGATCGGCGGTGCGACGCGCGTGACACGCGTCGATGGGGATGATCCGGCGGCCTGCCGGCTGTTGGAGCTCGGCCTCACCCCCGGGGTCGAAGTCCGGGTGGTGCGCCGCGCTCCCCTCGGGGATCCGGTGGAACTGGAACTGCGGGGCTACCGGCTCTCGATCCGTCGGACCGAAGCCCGCCGGGTCGCCGTGACCGCACCCCGCTGACCTTTCGCCGCCGTCTCTCGTCGTCTCCATGGCATCCCCCGCCTCGTCCGTCGCCGGCGCCGGGGAAACGGTTCTCACCGTCGTCCTGGCCGGTAACCCCAATGTCGGCAAGAGCTCGCTGTTCACGGCGCTCGCCGGCGTTCCCACCCGGGTCGGCAACTATCCGGGCGTGACCGTCGAGCGCAAGGTTGGGCGGTTCACCCACGGGGGCCGCGCCATCGACCTGGTCGATCTCCCCGGTGTCTACGGCCTCGTGCCCCGGAGCCCGGACGAGCAGGCCGCCGTCGATGCCCTCGCCGGCCGGGTGCCAGGAATGGCCCCCCCGGACTGTGCCGTGGTCGTCGCCGACGCCACCAACCTCGAGCGCAATCTGTACCTCGCCAGCCAGGTCCTCGGCCTCGGCGTGCCAGTGGTCGTCGCGCTCACGCAGTCGGACGTCGCCGGTGCCGAGGGGATCACGATCGACCACGCCCTGTTGGCGGCGCGCCTCGGCTGCCCCGTCGTCCCTGTCGTGGCGCCGGCCCGGCAGGGGATTCCCGCCCTGGCCAGCGCGATCGTGGCCGCCGCCGCCGGCCCGGTACCTCCCGCCCCGGCGGGGCTCGAGGCGATCGCCGCCGCCGCCGGTCCGGAACACTCCCCGGCCGCCCGGGAGGCGATCGCCCGCTACGCCTGGATCGAACGCCAACTTGCCGGGGTCGTCACCCGCCGCCCCCCGGCCGGCGCCGCCGCGGCGCGCCAGATCGACGAACTGCTCACCCATCCGCTCTCCGGCACGCTCGCCTTCGTGCTGGCGATGCTGGCGATGTTCTCGTCGATCTACTGGCTCGCGGCACCGGTGATGGACGGCATCGAGGCCGGCGTCGCGGCGCTCGGCGGCGCCGTGCGCGGGCTGCTGCCGGAGGGGCCGATCGCGTCGCTCCTGGTCGACGGGATCCTGGCCGGCGCCGGCAGCGTGGTCGTGTTCGTGCCGCAGATCGCGCTGTTGTTCGCGTTCGTCGCCCTGCTCGAGAGCTCCGGATACCTCGCCCGGGCGGCGTTCCTGATGGACCGGCTGCTGGCCGGCGTCGGGCTCAGCGGCCGATCGTTCATCCCGCTCCTGTCGAGCTTCGCCTGCGCGATCCCCGGAATCATGGCGACGCGCTCGATCGAGAACCGGCGCGACCGGTTGCTGACGATCATGCTCGCGCCGCTGATGAGCTGTTCGGCGCGGCTCCCGGTGTACCTGCTGTTCTGCGGGGCGTTCGTCCCGGACCGCGCCGTCGGCCTGCCCTTCATCCGCCTGCCGGCGCTGGTGCTCCTCGGCCTCTACGCCCTCGGTGTCGTCGTCGCGGCGGCGGTGGCGTGGCTCCTGACGCAGTCCGTCCTCGGCCGGTCGCGGCAGCCGTTCGTGATGGAGCTCCCCCGCTGGCGCTGGCCGCTCCCCGGCGTCGTCCTCCGCCGCGTCGCCGAGGCGGCCGGGTCGTTCCTCCACAACGCCGGCACGCTGATCATGGCGGTGAGCGTGGTGATCTGGGCGCTGACCACCTACCCCCGCGACGAAGCGGCGATCGACGCCGAGGTCGCCGCCCGGCGCGGGGCCCTCGAACGGCGGATCGCGGCCGGCACGGAGCCGGCGGCACCGGCCGCGGAGCTCGCCCGCCTCGACACCCCCGCAGGCCTGGCCGCGGCGCGCCGCGGGGCGGCACAGCGCCAGAGCTTCCTCGGCCGGGCCGGCCGGCTCGTGGAGCCTCTCGTGCGTCCGCTGGGGTGGGACTGGCGGATCGGGTGTGCGGTGCTCGCCAGCTTCCCCGCCCGGGAGGTGGTCCTCGGCACGCTCGGGGTGCTCTACGACCTCGGCGACGGCGACGACGCCGAAGGGGGCCTCGCCGCCCGCCTCCACGCGGCGACCTGGGACGACACCGGTCGGCCGGTGTTCACCCTGCCGGTGGCGCTGTCGATCATGGTGTTCTTCGCGCTGTGTGCGCAGTGCGCCAGCACGCTGGTGGTGATCGGCCGGGAGACCGGCTCGGCCGTCTGGCCGGTGGTGTCGTTTCTGTCGATGACGCTCCTGGCGTGGGTCGCCGCCTGGCTGACATTCACCGTCGCCAGCGGCCTGGTCGGCGGCTGATCACCCTTGGCGTTCGGCGATGCCCGACTTCTGGCAACATGTCGTCGCCCTCTCCGTCGTCCTGGCGGCCGCGGCCTGGCTGGTTCGCAGGCAATTCCGCAGCCGTCCGGCGCGCCGGTGCCAGGGCACGGCACCGGCAGGGGCCGACGGGTTCGTGTCGGTCACGGCGCTGGCAACCGGCCAAGGACGAGCGGGGAAAACTGGTCTTTTGACCCCTGCCCAGGGTCGCTACGTTCCCGGCCCGACCGAGCAGCCGTGCCCCACCGGATTCGACGATCCGGGAAAGGTGCCGACCGCGCCCGGCCGCCGACGCGAGGGCTTCGATGAAGGGCAATCTGGCAGTGGCGCCGCAGATCCGCGGGGCGGCGGCCGCGACTGACGCCGAGCTTCCCCGTCTGGCGGCTGTCCCCGACGGGCTGTCGGTCGCCCTGATGACGCCGTGGGACCAGCAGTGCGGCAACGCCGAATACGCCAAACGGCTCGCCGTCGGCCTCGGGCGCTTTTCGACGATCCTGCCGTTCGACATGCGGAACCTGATCGACGGCGAGAAGCGCGTCAGCCGCTGGGAGCTCGACCGCTACTTCCGCGACCTCGTCGCGGGTGTCAACCGCTCCGACGCCGACCTGGTCCACATCCAGCACGAGTTCTGCTTCTTCGCCCGGCGGATCGGCCCCTCCAACCGCCGCTTCCTCCAGGTGATGCGCGCCCTCCGCAAGCCGGTCGTGATCAGCCTCCACACCTGGCTCAAGAGCATGTCGCGCGTTCAGCGCGGCCGGCTCTCATCGCAGCTCTGCGAGAACGTCCTCCACGGCCACCGCAATCGCCACATCGCCGCGGCGCTGCGCCGTGCCGACGCGATCGTCCTCCACAGCAAGGACACCCACAAGTACTTCGTCGAGACGTTTCCCGACCTGAAGAAGCGGGTCCACGTCGTGCCGATCCCGATCGAACGGCCCGTCACCGACGTCGTCGAGCCCCCCGTCCGCAAGCAGCCGCGCGACACGTGGGTGATGCTCCCCGGCTTCGTGAGCCGCTACAAAGGACACGGCCACGTCCTGTCGGCGCTCCGCCACCTCCCCGACGGCTTCAAGCTCGTCGTCGCCGGCGGCGTCCATCCCAAGGACAAGACGGGCAACGACTACTGGATGGACCTCATCCAGCAGGCCGACGTCTGGGGCCTCCAGTCGCGGATCATCTTCACCGGGTTTCTCGCCGACCCCGCCGAGCAGGCGGCGGTCCTCGAGCAGGCCGACGTGTTCGTGCTCCCTTACGACGAGGTGGGCCAATCGGGGTCGGCGGTCCTCGCCGACGTCCTCTCCTACGACCGGCCGGTCGTGACCTCGCGCGCCCGGAGCATGTTCGTCTACCGGATGGACAAGGACACCGCCTTTTCGAGCATCGCCACCGACGTGGGCGAGGCCGAGCCACTCGCCGCCACGATCCGCCAGTGCGCCCGGTTCGAGCCGCAACTCTACGCCGAGACGCAAAAGCACCGGGCGACGGCCCGCGGGCGCTACTCGCTGGCCAACACCCAGACCGCCTACGAGCGGATCTACCGCGGCGTCCTCGCCGGCCGGACACCTTGACCGCATCGACCGTCTCCCTGTCCCGAGGATTCGTCCGATGATCGCCATTCCCTCCGCCCCCGTCGTCGTCACCGGTGCCCGGGGCTTCCTCGGCCGCCACGTCGTCCGCAGCCTCGAGCGCCGCGGCCAGAAGGTCCGCGCCGTGGGCCGCCAGGACGGCGACCTCCGCGACCCCGCCACCGCCGAACGGCTCCTCGCCGGCGCCGCGACGGTGGTCCACCTCGCGGCCGATGTCGGTGGCGTCGGCTATCTGAAGAGTTGCCCGGGGCGCGCCTTCCACGACAACTACACCCTCGGGCTCAACGTCATCCGCGCCGCCCTCCGCGGCGGCGTCGGCCGGCTCGTGCTCGCCGGAACCCCCTGCTCCTATTCCGGCGATGCGACGCTGCCGCTCACCGAGGATGCGCTGCGTGACGGCGTGCCCTCTGGTGACACCGGCACCTACGGCTACGCCAAGCTCGCCACCTCGTTGGCCGCGGCCACCCTCTGCGCCGGTCAGCCGACCGACACCGTGACGGTGATCCCCTCCAACCTCTACGGGCCGGGCGATGCCTTCAACGAGAAGCGCGGCCACGTCGTCGCCGCGCTGATCCGCAAGGCGGTTCTCGCCGCGGAGCTCGACGAGGGCTGCTTCGAGGTCTGGGGGGACGGCTCCGCGACCCGCGACTTCGTCTACGTCGCCGACGTCGCCGAAGGGATCGCGGCGGTGGCCACGGCGCCGGAGCGCTTCGACGGCGACACCTTCAACCTCGGTTCGGGACGCGAGACCTCGATCCGCGAGATCGCCTCGATCGTGGCGACCACCGTCGGCAACGGGATCCGGCCGCTGTTCCTCACCGACAAACCGGTGGGCTACACGCGCCGCGTGATGTCGGTCGACCACGCCGCCGAGCGCATCGGCTACGTCGCCCACACGCCCCTGTCCACCGGCATCCGCCAGACCGTCGATTGGCTGCGGGCCTCGGGCCACGTCGCTGCCTGGGTCGCCGCCGCGACCGAAGCAGCGGCGGCGCCTCCGATCCGCCGTGCCGCCTGATCCACGCCCCCGAAAAGTATCCCTTCCCGCTCTCCGAGGACCCACCGATGACGACGACCGCCACCGACTCGATGCCGCAGTGGATGGTGGAGGCCGAGGAGGGCAGGCGGTCGTTCATCATGGGCCACCTGCCGGCCCACCTCCCGGGCCTCGAGATCGCCCCCTACTTCCATCCGGTCTCCGACCGCTCGAAGCACGACGTGTTCTACGTCGACTGCATCGACAACGACGAGATCCAACGCAAGGCCGCCGTCAATCCGGGATCGGTGGGGCGCGAGGTGCCGTGGATCGACGCGGTCTGGGTGCCGGGCAAGCGGCTCGCCAAGTGCATCGAAGGCCGCCGCTTCGGCTATTGCATCGCCAGCCACGTCCTCGAGCACGTCCCCAACCCGCTCGGCTGGCTGCAGGAAATCCTCGAGTGCGTCGAGGTCGGGGGGCGCGTGGCGATCCTCCTCCCGCACAAGGCCTTCACGATGGACTACTACCGCCCCCTGACGACGTTCGCCCAGGTGGTGGGGTGGTCGATCGAAAAGCCGTCGCGGCCGACGGCGACGCAGGTGATGGACTTCCTGTCGCAGTCGTTCTACGACGACGGTAGCGTCTCGTTCGCCGCCGGGCTGCCGCCGTTCGCCGAGGCGCGGCGGCACTACTCCGACACCCAATCGGTCGACTTCGCCCGCCACGTCCACGCCACCGACACCTACCTCGACGTCCACTGCACCGTGTGGACGCCGGAGTCGTTCGTCGAGATCTTCCGGCGGATCCGCGCGGCTGGGCTGATCGATGCCGACGTGATCGGCCCGTTCACCGGGTTTACCGGATCGCCGCAGGCCGAATTCCTCGTCTATCTGGAAAAGACCGCGCCGGCGGCATGATTCGCCTCAAGCCGACGACCCTCCCGACCCGAATCATGTCGGGAGGGACAGGTTCCGCATGGCTGACGATCTGCCACTGGTGCTGCATGTCGGCGGCCCGAAAGCCGGGTCGTCGGCACTGCAGTACGACTTCACCTGGAATCCCCGGCGCCCGGCCCATGGCCGGCCAGGGGTGACCTACGAATACGTGGCCCTCACCGCCCGCGGCCAGCTCCGCCGGGGCCCGGGCCTCGAGGAGATGGCGTCGCGGTTCGCGGCCCACTACGCCAACAGCGGCGCGATCGAGAGCCTGTTCGCCCTGCCCGCCGCCCGGCTCGGCGGCTGCATCGCCGAGCTCCACGCCATGCGGCGCGAGGGGATCATCCCGGTCCTCAGCTACGAGCTGTGGCTCCACGCCGATCCGGCGCTGGTCGCGCGATTCGTGACCGCCCTCGACGCACCGCTCGAGATCGTCGCCTACGTCCGCGACCCGGTGTCGTGGCTGACGAGTGCCTACTGGCAGCGCCACGAGGCCGAGGCGACGACGATCGACGACTGGCTCGCGGCGATGCTGCCGCTGACGCGCTGGGCCGACCATCTCGCCGTCTGGCGGGAGCAACCGGCGGTGAAGCGGCTCATCGTCCGGCCGGTCGCCGGCTCGATCGCCGGCGACTTCTGCCGGGTCCTCGGCTGCGCGCCGTCGGCCGACGACATCCGCCACAACGTCGCCCTCCCCGGACCATTCGCCCGATTTCTCTCGCGGTACTCACTCCCCTCCACGACGAGCGTCTCCGAGCTGAAGTTCGCCTGGTGGCGCTGGGTGCGCTCGGCCGACAACGGCGCCGACCCGGTGGCAGGCCTCGGCCCGCTGCCGCGGGTCATCGGCCAGGAGCAGCTCGACACGATCCTCGCGGCCACGGCCGACGCCAGCCGTCGGCTGCTCGCGCTGTGCGATCCCGAGACCACCGCAGCCCTCGAGGCCGATCGGCGCTGGTGGTCGGCCGACGAGCGCGATCATCGCCTCGGTGGTCCCTGCGTCGAGCCGACGGCGGCCGAAACCGTGGCCGAGGCCGACCGGCTTCTGGCACTGTCACTCCAGGCGACGATGGCGGCCGACGCCGCCTGGCGCCGCGTGAGCTACGACTTGGCGGAAGCCCGGCGGCAGTGCGCGGCCATGGCCGAGAGCGAGCTTTCCCTGCAGATCGACGCCTCCCGCGCCGATCACCAGCGGCAGGTTGCCGAGCACCGCTGCCACGAGCTCGACCATCAGCGGCAGCAACTCGACCATCGCTGCCAGGAGCTCGACCACCGCTGCCGTGACCTCGAGTGGCACCTGGCGGCCGCTCGGCAGCGGATCGCGAAGCTCGAGCGCCGTGGGTGCCTCCCCCATCCCTGGCGCAAGGCAGCCTGACGCTTGCCCCAGCGCGAAAAAAACCAGCGCGCAAAAAAAGCCGGGGTGCCCGTGCACCCCGGCTCGTGATCGACACGGGCACGACGGCCTCGGCGGCCGACAACCGGCTCAATACATGTCGTAGTCACCGCCGCCGTGGCCGGCGGCCGCCTTGGCCTTGGTCTCCTTCGGCTTCTCGGCGATCAGGGCGTCGCTGGTCAAGAGCAGCGTCGAGACGCTGGTGGCGTTTTGCAACGCCGTGCGGGTCACCTTGGTGGGGTCGATGACGCCCGCCTTGACGAGGTCCTCGTACTCGTCGGTCGCGGCGTTGTAGCCGAAGTTGCCGCTGCCGCCGAGCACCTTCTCGCAGACGATCGAGCCGTCCTGACCGGCGTTGGCCGCGATCATCGTCACCGGCGCCCGGCAGGCCCGGACGACGATGTTGAAGCCGATCGTCTCGTCGTCGGCCAGGCCCTTCGGCTTGACCTGCGAGCTGGCCCGCAGCAGGGCGACACCGCCGCCGGGGAGGATCCCCTCCTCGACGGCCGCCCGGGTGGCGTGGAGTGCGTCCTCGACGCGGGCCTTCTTCTCTTTCATCTCGCTCTCGGTGGCCGCCCCGACGTTGATCTTGGCGACACCGCCGGAGAGCTTGGCGAGGCGCTCTTCGAGCTTCTCGCGGTCGTAGTCGCTCGTCGCCGCCTCGATCTCACGGCGGATCTGCTCGATCCGCGCCTTGATCTCCGAGGTCTTGCCCGCCCCCTCGATGATCGTCGTGTTGTCCTTGTCGACGATCACCTTCTTGGCGCGGCCGAGCTCGGCCAGCCCGAGATTCTCGAGCTTCATGCCGAGGTTCTCGAACACCGCCGTGGCCCCGGTGAGGATCGCGATGTCCTCCATCATCGCCTTGCGGCGGTCGCCGTAGCCCGGCGCCTTGACGGCGCACACCTGGAACGTGCCGCGGAGCCGGTTGATGACCAACGTCGCCAGCGCCTCGCCGTCGACCTCTTCGCTGACGATCAGCAGCGGCTTGCCGGCGTTGACCACCGCCTCGAGCAGCGGGACGATGTCCTTGACCGACGAGATCTTCTTCTCGAACACGAGGATGTAGCAGTCGTCGAGGACGCACTGCATCTGCTGGGCGTTGGTGACGAAGTAGGGCGAGAGGTAACCGCGGTCGAACTGCATCCCCTCGACCCACTCGACCTCGGTCTTGAGGCTCTTCCCCTCGTCGACGGTGATCACGCCGTCCTTGCCGACCTTGTCCATGGCCTCGGCGAGCAGCTGGCCGATCTCCATGTCGTTGTTGGCGGCGATGGCGGCGACCTGGGCCATCTCTTTCTTGCCCTTGACCGCGATCGACATGTCCTTGAGCTTGGCGGTGATCTCCTCGACCGCCTTCTCGATCCCGGCCTTCATCTGCACCGGGTTGCAGCCCGACACGACCGCCTTGAGGCCCTCGTTGAACACCGCCTCGGCGAGCACCGTCGCGGTGGTCGTGCCGTCGCCGGCGACGTCGCTGGTCTTGCTAGCGACCTCGCGGACCATCCGCGCACCCATGTTCTCGTAGACGTCCTCGAGGTCGATCTCCTTGGCGACGGTGACGCCGTCCTTGGTGACGGTCGGCGAGCCGAAGCTCTTCTGGAGGATGACGTTGCGGCCCTTGGGACCGAGCGTCACCTTGACCGCCCGGGCGAGCTTGGCGACACCGCGCCGCATCGCCTCACGGGCCTCCTGGTCGAATGCCATCATCTTGGCCATGGGTCGGAACTCCTCTGGAGAAAAAAGCGGTGACAGGGAAGGTGGGAAGAAGGCCGGCAGCGGCGCGGATCAGCCGAGCACGGCGAGGATGTCGTCCTCGCGCATCAGCAGCAGCTCGTCGTCACCGACCTTGAACGGCTCGCCGGCGTAGCTGGTGAACACCACCCGGTCGCCGGGCTTGACCTGGAGGGGCTGCCGGACCCCCTTGTCATTGAGTTTCCCGTCGCCGACGCTCACCACCACGCCGCGGGCCGGCTTGTCCTTGGCGGTGTCGGGCAGCAGGATGCCACCGGAGGTCTTTTGCTCGCTCTCCTCGCGCTGGACCACGACGCGATCGCCGAGGGGCACGAGGGTCGACTTCTTGCGGGGGGCGGCCTTGGTCGCGGACACGGCGGGGAATCTCCTCTCGAAAAGGGCTGGATCGCGGTGGCGGGCCCGAAACCGGGCGGGACACGGACTGGCAATCCGTCGCCACCGTGCCTGGTGGGGCACGGACTTCCGTCGATCGACGGAAGGGGGCGACCGACCCGCCTGGTCCACCGCGGTGGACCCGCTGGCGCGGCCGCCTGCCGTCCGGGCACCCGGAACGACGACTCTCCCGTAGCAGCAAGTGGCGCGCCGGAAGGGCTTGAATCGATTTTCACCCGATGAATCGTGCGAAACGACAGACGGTCCGAGGTGAAACGACCTGGCTGGAGCGCTCTCCACAGTTTCCAGCCCTCCCGGCTGCTGCCAATCTGGCAGCGAAGTCGTCCACCCCGGGGTGATGGCTTTTGCCAATGTGAAGGGGTACGCTCTCGCCCAAGTCGATAATGTCTGAGCCGGGCCGAGGGGGGCGTGACGTCGCCTGGCGCTGCCCCGGACATGGCCTTCCGGTCGGAGTCTGTCCCATGCCGGACCTGCGGCGGATCACGGTGACGGAATCGGGTGACGTGACGGTTGTCCGGTTCGTCGATCGGAAGATCGTCGATGAGGCCCAGGTCAACGAGCTCGCGGGCGAATTGGGGCGGCTTGTCGACGTCGAAAAACGCCGTGCCCTGCTCCTCAATTTCTCGGGCGTGGAGTTCGTCTCCAGCGCCGGCCTCGGCAAGCTGATCGCCATCGACCGCAAGCTCAAGTTGGGCAAGGGGCGCCTGAAGATGAGCGACATGGTGCCGGAGGTGATGTCGGTCTTCGAGATCACCAAGCTCAACAAGATCTTCGACATCCGTGCCTCCGAGGCGGAAGCCCTGAAGGCGTTCTGACCGCGCCGCAGGGTCGGTGCCGCGGTGATGGACCGGGAACGGCAGCGAAGCGGCATGGCACGTGAGGCGATCGTGGGTGGTCCGACCGACGAACCCGGGAACCGTTCCGCCGGCGGCCGAACCACGCCGGGCTGGCGGATCGACGAGCGCCTGCCGAGCGAGCGCGGCGCCAGCAAACGGGTCACCGATCCGCTCCTCGAGCATCTCGAAGCCCATGGCTGGCCGATGAGCGACGTCTTCAGCATCCACCTCGCCGTCGAGGAGGCGATCGTCAACGCGATCGTCCACGGCAACAAACTCGATCCGGGCAAGACGGTCCACGTCGTCTGCCAGGTCGACGCTGAACTGATGCGGATCCAGATCACCGACGAGGGGGAGGGATTCGATCCCGCCGCGGTGCCCGACTGCACCGCCGACGACCGCCTCGAAGTCCCCAGCGGCCGCGGCGTGATGCTGATGCGCAACTTCATGTCGCGGCTCGAGTACAACGCCCGCGGCAACAGCGTGCTGATGGAAAAGCGGCGCGAGCCGCAGCCGTGAGCCCTGTGCGGTCGAACAGAGCGCGGCCTTCGCACGGGCGCTTTTGGCCGCCGGTGTCCCGCACGACCTGCTCGTGATCGAGGGCGCGCCGCACACGTTCGGCATCGATTACGCCGGCCACGACGTGGCCACGCCGATCCTGGCATTTGTCGAGACGCACCTCGGCACCGGGGCGGCGGGCCAACCCCCGCCAGCCGGGGCGGCGCCTGGGCGATAGCTGCCGTGCCGGCCCGACGGCGACAATGACCGGCCGAACGGGGCGGTCGTCCCGCGCCCCGACGGAGAAGCGACAGCCGCCGGCCGATCTGGTTTTCCGGCCGCAACGCCCCCCTCGCCCGGCGGCTTTTTTTCGGCTATTCTCCAGAGTTCGCCATCGGTCCTACCGCCTTCGGGTAGCGCGGGCGAGCCGGTTCATTCCCCGATAGCTCAGTTGGTAGAGCAAGCGGCTGTTAACCGCTGGGTCGTAGGTTCGAGTCCTACTCGGGGAGCTTTCTTCGCAGGGTGCGGCACCGGCTCGCATAGAGCCGCACCAGGCGGCATCTTTCAGACAGCGCCATCCGGCAAAAGAGGCTGGAGCGCGGTCAGGATCGTCCGTGCCTTCTCGATCGCCTTCGTTGCACTCGCGAGGGCCGCCCGCACCGCCGTGTGCTTCGTGAATTCCATGCCTCGCCCCGCGAGCGTCGCGGTTACCCCGTGAAACGCGGCATAGTACGCTCTTGACGCCGCTGAGTCCGGGTCGGTGTCGAGAGTTGCCTCGGCGGCAGCAAGCGAACGCATCGCCTTCGTCCATTGACTGCGGATGAACTCCTTCATGCCGCAACACCCGAACGGCGTACCTCGCGAAGCAGAGGGCTGTCGCCCTGCTCATACTCATCGCGTGCCAGGGGTTTGACGCTGACGCGACGACCGAGCCGCAGGGCAACCGGATACACCGCTGCAAGTCCTCTCTCCAGTTCGTCGCCGTAGTCGCCAGCCAATTTATCGAGAACGACCACGACATCGATGTCACTATCCGGCCTGGCATCCCCGCGGGCTTCAGAACCGAAGAGGACAACCGCGTGCAGCCGTTCACCGTAGGCCTCCGAAAGCCGTTCCTTGAGTTCAGCGAGTATTCGGGGCGCTTTCACGGCAGTTTCCCTGACGATCAGATGATGAACTTATCCTACCGCCACCAGCGTGCGACCTCCTGCGGCTACGTGCGAAGTTCACGCTGCGTCGGATTCTGCGTCGCTTTGACTCGGCAAGCCCCGTTTTCTGGCGGGAAAATGCGATTGTGCGCAATCCTACGCGGGGAGCTTGCCGGCCAACTGTCGAATCCAGTGCGGCGTCTGGGGCTCCACGCCAACCGGGAGTAGTGCGGGCACGGCCGCACGGATTGCGTCGCATCCATGCAGGGGTGCGGCGAACTTCAGAACCGCCACCCGAGGCCAGAGTCCACGAAGTACGCCGCCGCATTTTGAGTGAGGCCCCAGCCCATGCGGCAGCCGATCTCGAGGTTGGGCGTGATCATGAAGTGCGTGCCGGGCCCCACGAAGGGCCGTACCCTCTCGTCCTCGAGGCCGTCGGCTCGATCGCCGCCAAGCTCGCCCGTGCCTTTTCGATGGCCTTCGTCGCACTCGCCAGCGACGCCTCGGCGACACCGCCAGAGTCGGCCGTCTGGCGAAGATCGAGGAGAAAGTCCTCGTCTCGGGCCAGATCTGCCGGCAGCAGCCCCGGCTGGATGAGTCCCCGATGCGGGAGCCGCCCTCACGGCCATCCCCGACTACTCGATCACCTCGATGTCCGAGAGCACCCAGGAGCAGTCGAAGTAGGCCTGGGTCGGACCGTAGATGCGGAAGTAGCTGAACCAACCTTTGCCCGGGACGGTCTTGATCCAGTTGCTGTGGGGCGTTCCGGCGGGAACCGCAGGTCCGAACGTGAGGTCCACTCAGCCGTCGGCGTTCGTGACGATCGGGTCGCGCGACGAACGATCCGGCGGTGCGCCCGACTTGACGAAGCACCGGGTCTCGTTGTCGTACACGGTGACGGACCAGAACCGCGCCGCGGGAACGTCCTTCGGAACCTTGAGGCGATAGGTCTTGGCACCGTCGAGTCGACCGGGCGAAGCGGTCGCTCTACGTGTGGATCGCGCGGACGGTGTGCGGGATCCGCATCGAGTCGTTCTCGGAGAGCTCCGGCGACACCACGTACGACTGGGTCCGTGTGGCAGCCAACGTGGTGATCGCGGCGGCGGGCTGCGCGCTGTGGACGCTGCTCGACCGAGGGTCGCGTGGCCATCCCCGCCTCGCCGACGCCCTGCGGACCGCGATCCGATTCACCCTCGCCCTGTCGATGTTCACCTACGGCTTCGCCAAGGTGTTTCCCTTGCAGTTCCAGCCGCCCGAGGTGACCGCGCTGCTGCGCACCTACGGCGAGTCGTCGCCGATGGGGCTGCTGTGGAACTTCATGGCGGCCAGCCGCACCTACACCGTCTTCGCCGGAGGGATGGAGATCGTCGGCGGCCTGCTCCTCTGCTTCCGGCGGACGCAGCTGGCCGGAGCCCTGTGGACGGCGGGTGTGATGGCCAACGTGTTCATGCTCAACCTCTGCTACGACGTTCCCGTCAAGCTGTTTTCATTCCAGTTGCTGCTGCTGGCGCTCGTCGTCGCGGCGCCCGACGTGCCGCGGCTGGTCGCGATGTTCCTCCGCAACGAGGCCGTTCCCCCTGCCGACCTGCTCGGCCCCTGGCGCGGATCCCGATGGAGTCGGGCGGCCACGGGGCTCAAGATCGCCTGGCTCGGGGCCACGCTCGGCCTCCTGGCCTTCGGTTCGTCGCAGACCGCAGCCTTCCTCGCACCATCCGCGGCGCCCGGCACCCGCGCGGGAACTTGGGAGATCGGCGAATTCAGCCGTGACGGACACGGATTGCCGCCGGTGGAGGGGGACGCTCGCCGGTTCCGGTTCGTGACGATCGTCGACCGCTCCGAGGGGAAGGCGTTCATGATCGAGGCGATGGACCGCTCGCGACGGACATGGCTGTTCGAGGATCGCGACGGGGGAATCGACCTCTTCGATCCCGCCCCGGGGGACGGCGGGGGGCCGCGCCAGGGGGCGCCCGCGGGCGCCCTCTCGCTCGCACTCGACGGGGAGAACGGCCTCCGCGGCACGGGGAAGATCGGTGGCGAGCGCATCGAGTTCACCGGCAGGCGCCTCGATCGCGGTGACTTCCTCCTCGTCAACCGCGGCTTTCACCTCGTCAACGAGGCCCCGTTCAACCGCTGACGTGGTTGCCGTTCGGTGGCCCGTCCTCGATCACGGGCCTTCGCGGACGAAGATCCCGTCCACGACAAGCGCGATCGCCGGTGCCTCCTCACGTGTCTGATGCGGCGCGGTAGATGTCTGGGCGGTGGATCTCCATGAACGCCTCCGGTCGGGCCGGCGGCCGGAAACCAAAACGCTCGTAGAGCGAGTGCGCGTCGCGCGTCGCGAGGAGGAAGCGGCGCAGCCCCTGGAGATCCGGATGGCCGACGACCGTCTCCACCAGCCACTGCCCCAGGCCGTCACCGCGATGGGATTCCTCGATCCACACGTCGCACAGCCAGGCGAACGTCGCCCGGTCGGTGACGACGCGCGCGAACCCGACCTGCTTGCCGCCTGCGTAGAGCCCGAAGCAGAGCGATCCGGCGAGGGAGCGGCGCAGCGTGTCGGGGGGGATCCCCGCCGCCCAGTACGACTGCCCGAGAAAACGCTCGATCGCGACGGCATCGAGGCGGGCCGGATCGGTCGAGATCGTGTAGGCCCCGCGCGACGTCTCGACGATCCCGGCGCTCATCGTGACACCCCCACCGTGGCCCCTCGCCTCCGCGCTTACACCCCGGCCATGAGCGGGCTCATGCCCCCGCGCTGACCGAGCGAGTTAGGCGGTGATCCCGCCCGTCGACCGCCATGTTATCCCGCCCCACGGCCGGTCAGGTGAACGACGAGGCCGGCGAGGAGGCACGCCGCGGCGACGGCATCGACGACGCAGATCCTGCGCACGTGGGCGTTCATGGCGCCGGTTCGCGACGCGAGGACGAGGAACGACCCCACGCTCGCCAGACCGGCGACGAGGCCTGCGAGGTGGAGGCGCCGATCAAAGGCGGCGGCCAGAAGAAACGCTCCGAGGAGCCCGAAGAGGACGGCGCGGTGCCGCATGAGGACGAGCAGGTTCGGCTCGTCGACGGCGGTGCCGTAGAGCCGCTCCAGCGGCGCGCGTCCACCGACGCCCACCGCCGGGAGGAGATGGATGACCGCGACCATCACCAGGAGCGGCGGCACGACGTCGGGCATCAGGATCCGCCGGCGGGGTGTCAATCGACGATGAACAGTGTCGCGCCCGTCGCGGTCGAGGAGCGGTGCGGTTCCACGTCGTCGGCCACCTGGTACGACATCCCGGGCACGAGCGTGAATCGCCGTCCGTCGGCGAGCTCGGTGTCCAGCGTGCCCGCGAGACAGAGGAGCACGTGCCCCTTCGTACACCAGTGATCGGCCAGGTATCCGCGGGAATACTTCACCATTCGCACTCGGATGTCGCCGAAGTGCCGGGTGCGCCACGTCGCCTCCCCCGTCGTGCCGGCGTGGACGGTCTGCTCGACGGCCGACCAATCGGTCGTGCCGAAAGGCGGGTCGGTGATGCGCATGGCGTGGCCGGGGAGGGTGGAGCCGGTCCCGCGATGATAGCGTCATGCCCCGGCGGAGGCCGGCGAAGCAGCTGCGGACGTGATCCAAGGGGGCAGGTTTCGGCGTCAGCCGGCCGCCGGGTGGATGATCCGGATCCCGTGGCGGGCCCGGATCACGTCGCGTTTCGTTTCGTCCCCTGCGTCGGCGGGAGGCATGCCCCGCAGTTCCGCCACAAGGTCGTCGAAGCCCCCCGGCGTGAAGACGGTGACGAGTCGGGCCGGCGCGTCGCCCGGATTGCGGAAGGCGTGCGGGACGCCGCGCGGGAGGAAGGCCACCGTCCCCGAGGCGGCGGTCGTTCGTCGTCAGGGATTGGCGAGGATCCGCTCGATCTGTTGGCGGTGAAAGCCGAAGGCCCATGTGGATGACTGCCACGGGGTGCCAGCCCGGGAGGTCGAGCGGGTCGAACCACGCGTGGCCGCGGTTGAACCCCGTTGTGTCTCGGCGTGCATGGAACGCATCGATGTCGCACTACGCCGATGCCGGCGAACTCGTGGACGGAGCCCATGATCAATCGGGGGCGAACGCCGCGAGTGGCAGCACCCTGATCCCGGGGAAACGGGTGAAGTCGCGATCCTCGGTGAGGAGTGTCGATGCCCCGTGTTCGAGACAGACCGCCGCGATCTGTGCGTCGAAGACGAGGTTGCCACGGACATCCGAGCGTTCGATCACCTCATGGAGAATCTGCAGAAACCTGCCCCCTGGCGTGAGGATCCGTGCCGCTGGACTCGCCAGCAGCGACTCGATCGACGCCAGGGCCTCGCCGATCGGGGTCGGTGGTTGGAAGACCCGGTCGTGGGAGACGACGCGGAGAAACTCGCCGACGCACTGGATCGGCAACGCCCACGCCTCGTGTCCTTCCGCGAGCCGCCGGATCGCCCGCAGGGCTGCCCGGTGCTGCGGAGTCTCCTCGCGATCGGCGTAGAGCAGGATGTTCGTGTCGACGGCGATCATCGCCGCCCTTCCATGACATCCATGAGCCGGTCGCGATCGGCCACATCGACAGCCGGAGGCGAGGATCCCCGGTGGGTCTTCCACGCGAGGCGATAGCGGGGGCCCGTCTCGGCCCGTCCGGCGAGCGCCGCAGCGAGGGCATGCTCGACGAAGGCCGTGAGCGTCGTGCCCTTGTCAGCCGCACGGCGCTTCGCTTCGGCAAGGAGGGTGTCATCGATGTCGAGGGTGGTTCGCATGCATAAATATGTACTTATTGTGCAGCGATATGTCGAATGATCAGGTTCGCCTCCCGGGAGAGCCGAAGTGGTCCGGTGCCATCGAGGCGGTCGTCGTCCTGGGCCAGCGCTCGGGTTGCTCTGCTCACCTCGGACGGGCCCACACGGCGCGGCACCGGCGTTTCCGCTCGGCGGTGAACGCCCACCACGGGCGGGCCCGGCCGCCGTCGATGAAGTGCGTCACCGGCATGAACACGTCGAGGACGCACGGGTCGTGCCGTGCGCGCGTCGCCGAGACGCGCCACTGCCCCGGGTCATCTGGCCCGCTTGATCATCCAGCCGTTGGTCACGGCTTCCATGCCGATTCGGGCATAGAAACCCATCGCCTCCGGTGCGGAAAGGAGGAGAAGCGCGGCTTCCTCCCCGACGGCGGCTTTCGTGCGTCGCACGAGCTCGGCGCCGATGCCGCGGCGCTGCAGCTGGCGATCGACGGCCAGGTCGGAAAGGTAGCAGCAGTAGCGGTGATCGGTGAGCGACCTGGCCACACCCACGAGGGCCCCGGATCGCCAGGCGGTGATCATGAGATCGGCGTGGCGGATCATCGCCTCGAGGCGCGGCACGTCGTCGACCGGCCGGCGGATGCCCGATCGGCGAAACAGGTCGGCCAATTGCTCCGCCGAGACGGAGGCGTCGTCGCGGTACTCGATCACGTCGGCCGCGGCCGGGCTTGAAGGGGCGGGTCCGGCGACGCCCCCTGCCCCCGCGACTTCCGTGGGGCACGGGCCCACGGCCGGCCGTGCGGGCGGGGTTGCGAGCGCGGCGCGTTCACCGGAGCCGATCCGCGCCGTGACCTCGATCTCGATCCGCATCCGCGGATCGGCCAGCCCCGCCGAGATCATCATCGCCGCCGGACGGATCGCCCCGAAATGCGTCCGGAGCACCGGCCAGCATTCCGGGAACTCCTCCCGGTTGGGAACCACGTACGTCACCCGGACGACGTCGGCGAGTGTCGCCCCGGCCTCCCGGAGCGCGGATTCGACGTTCCGCAGGCACTGCTCGGTCTGTTCGGCGATCCCCTCGGCGATAGTCATCGTCCGGTAGTCGAAGCCGGTCGTCCCGGAGACGAACACCCAGTCGCCGTCGACGACGGCCCGCGAGTAGCCGATCTCGGCTTCGAAGGTAGAGCCGGAGGTGATCAAGCGGCGTGTCATGGAACGCTCCTCATGGAAACGACATGCCCGTCGCCGCGGGTGGGCCTTTCAGCGATCCAGCATGGCGAGATGATCGAGCGTCAGCATCGCCAGGCCGGCGTCTGAAGCCTTGCGCAGCGCCTCGGTCGCACGCTGGTGATCGCGCTGGCAATCATCGTCGTTTCGGGTATCCATCGCCCGAAGGAGGAGGCTGGCGATCGGACCGGCGGCGATCATGACCAGCAACTGCCTCCTGAGGAAAGATTCGCCGGATCGCCGGGCGGATGGGGTGAAGACCTGACGTCAGCACCGTGCGTCGCCCGCCATCGTGCCACGTCCTCGTGACACAGCGGCCCGCCATGCCCGACGAAGAGGGTTCCGCGGGTCGCCGCGAGGACCTTGTCGAGGCTCTCCATCGCCGCCGGCAGGTCGTCGGCGAAGGAGTGGAAGTTGGGACGCGTGGGGAACACCGCCCGTCCGGCGTAGCCCCCCATGAGCGTGTCCCCGACGATCGCATCACCCGAGTCGAGAATCAACGCGATCGATCCGGCCGTGTGGCCGGGAGTGTGGAGCACCGTCCCCGCCACGCCGAAATCGTCGAGCCTCATGCCGTCGGCGGCCGTGACGTCCGCGGCGACCGGGTCGAAGGAGAGATGGCCGAACAGGCGGGCCAGCAGCCGGCCACGGAGGCCGATCCCCTGGAGCGGGCCGTTGTCGCCGCGGTCGGCCAGGGACTGATCGGCCAGGTGGTACGAGACCGGACAGCGAGCGCGTTGGGCCACGCCGGCCGTGTTCCCGAAGTGATCGGAGTGGACATGGGTCCGCAGGATGAGCGCCAGGTCACCGAAGTCGATTCCCAGCACGGCCAGCCCGGTGGCGTGGGCGGTCGCGAGGAACATGGGGGGCGTTCGCCGGCTCGCGGTCGGCTGGAATCTACTCGGCATCGCCGATTTCCTGGTCGCGGTGAGCATGGTGTCGCTGTCGTTCATCGGTGTCTTGTCCTTACAGCCGGCCCCCGTCCGCATCGGTCTGCATCCGCTGGCGGATAAAGCAACAGCCCTTCTGTAAATCGCGGGTTTCAGAGGTAGGTCATCTGGCTCCCATGGTGAGGTAAGCCCGTTCGGTCTCCCCATCGTCACTGATCTCGGAGAGGACTGCGGACGCGAGCCTGAGCAGCGATGCTTCATTGGGGAAGAGCGTGGCGACCCTGGTGCGGCGTTTGATTTCCTTGTTGAGCCGCTCGAGTCCGTTGGTCGTTCGAAGCCGCCTTCGGTGAGCGGCAGGGACCTGGAGGATGGTGAGCGCTTCGGGGATGTTCTCCTCGAGCCAAGCCGCCAGGGCAGGTGCCGGCTTTCGGTAGCGAGTGGTGACATCGTGAAGCCGGCGATTGGCTTCGGCCGCATCGACGACGAGCGGGGCAGGCTCGCCCTCGCAGACCTGAATGCCGTCGCCTACGGCATCTCGACCGAGTGGGTGCGCGATGCCGTCGCAGGTGATGCCCTGTGGCGGACGCCGCTCTACGGGCACAACGCGATCGTGGATGGTCATCCCGTCGCGACCGCCCTCGCCGTGCCGCTCGATGGCGTCCTCTACGTCGCCTTCGTGACCACGGCGACGGCCCATCGCCGCCGAGGCCTCGCCGAACTCGTCATGCGTCGCTGTCTCGAGAGCGCGACGAGAGAAACCCGGATCACGCGAACCGCCCTCCATGCGACCGCCGATGGCTGCCCCTCGTACGCCAGGATGGGTTACCAGCCGGTCGACGAGTTTTCGTTGTTCGTGCCGAGCTAGTGCTACTCCGTCAAGCGGATCTTGTGCCAGACCTGTATCTTCTTCAGGCTTCGCGGCATGAAGACACGCAAGCTGGAAAAACTGAAGCGGGATCTCGAGGGGTACGTGTCCGACATCGCGTCGGGCATCGGTCGCAGGGAGCGGACGTTCTGGTGCATGACGTACCTTCGCGGCCTTCTGCTCGATGGCGAGCAGCAGAGCATCGAGCCGATGGCCCAACGGCTGACCGCCATCGATCAACCGAAGCAGGACTACGTCCAGGCGCTCGAGCAATTCGTCAAGACAAACAGCCTGCTGCACCTCATGGATGAGGTGCCGGGAGCGCAGTTCCGGTGAAAACCGCAGGTTTTCGAGTGGCCAAAGGCCAGGGATGGACTTTGGCCACGGGCTGCTCGCAGCCCGACGGGGAAGCGCGTCGCCGCCGGAAGCGGCCTCCGTCATCCCCGAAGAACCTCGGCTCCCTCGGGGCGTTTCCCTTCTGCCAAGGTGTTCGCTGTCCAGCCCGCGGCCGTTCGCGTCATGGATGACGCCTTCCACCGACCGCCGGGCCACGGCGGGATCATTTCCGTCCGGAGCATTTCGCCGCCGGCTTCTTGCGACTCTCCCCCGCGATCGCCGTCTTGAGCGCCTTGGAGGGCTTCGCCGGGGGGGCCAGGCCCTTCGTCCGTTCCCCCCACCACCGCCTGTGGACATCCCACCATCGTCTCTGGCCCCATCTCCCTGCCTCCTCGCCCTCGACTGTCATGAGGACAAGGCAGGTGCCGCACAGATCATCGGCGTAGAGGGCCTCTCCTGCGGTGGGCTGCGGCTCCAACCGAAAAAACCACGGATGGAACGTCTCCTCAGGCGGCCCGCATCCGGCGTCGCTCTGGACGGTTTTCGGCAGGGCCGGCGAATGGCAATAATCTCCATTCGCGAGTATCTTGACACGCCAATCTGACATTCTCGAGATCGTTGTGAATGGATTCACTCCAATGGAGAGCTTGTATGCCTGGACGATCATCGCTCCCGCACTCATGCTGCTGGCCGCTGGCCTGATCCTTCGGGGCTGGGCGAATGAACACCTCGATGTCATGCGACGGCTGGCCGAAACCGCGACCGTGGCAGCTGCGGCGTTTGCTGTCGTCGTCGCCGTGGGGCTCGCCGTCAGAGGGCCGATCGACGTTCGCTTGGCGGTTGTGCCCGGCCTGCCCGCCCTCAACTTTGGCGTGTACTTCGACGACCTCGCAGCGATCATGCTGCTGCTGATCAGTTTCATCGGTGCGGTCATCTGCCGGTACGCGGTCCGCTATCTGGACGGCGATCGTGAGCAGGGGCGATTCCTGTGCTGGATGCTCTTCACGCTCGGCGCGGTGTTCCTTCTGGTCACCTCCCGTAACCTGCTCCTGTTCGCTGCCGCCTGGCTCTTCGCAGACCTCGGCCTCCATGAACTCCTCTGCCACCACCGCCATCGGTCCTGGGCCCTCTGGGCCGCACGGAAAAAACTCCTCATCAGTCTGCTCGGCAACGCCTTTCTGATCGCCGCCTTGGCGGTGACGTATGTCAGCTTCGGTAGCTTCGACTACACCGACCTGTTCGCCAAGGCCGTGGCCCTGCGAGAGCAGCCGGCACCGAACTCGATGATGATCTGGGCCATCGGAAGCCTGTTTGTCCTGGCGGCGATGACTAAGTCGGCCCAGTTTCCATTTCACAGCTGGCTGCCCGATACGATGGAGGCGCCCACGCCGGTTTCCGCCCTGATGCACGCTGGCATTATCAATGCCGGAGGGTTTCTCGTAATCCGGCTCAGCCCGCTGCTGGTGCTCTCGCCCGCCGCTCTTAGCCTGCTGGCGATGATCGGCGCGATCACCGCACTCCTCGGTGGCGTCGTGATGCTCTCGCAGACGAGCGTGAAGCGTTCGCTTGCGTTTTCGACGATTGCCCAGATGGGCTTCATGATGCTTCAGTGCGGGCTCGGCGGCTTTTCCGCGGCTTTGCTCCACATCGTCGCGCACTCGCTCTACAAGGCCCATGCCTTTCTCAGCTCGGGAAGCGTGCTGGAACAAGCTGCCCGCACACAGCTGACCCAGGCACGCGCCCGCGGTGGTCGCGCGGTGCTCGTCACCGACATCCTGGCCGTCGCCGGGGCAGTGGCGATCCTCGGGCTGACCCTCGCCTGCTTTGGGATCAAGATCGCCGAAAAACCGGGCGGAATCGTCCTCGGCTTCGTGCTGCTGTTGGCTCTCACCAACCTGCTCTCCACCTTCCTCGCCATGCGGGTCTGGAACCTGTCCCTCCTCGGGATTGCGGCAGCGGTGGTGGTGGCGTTCGCCTACTTCGCAAGCTTCGAGCTCGTCGACAGCCTGCTGGCCGCCACGATGTCGCGACAGCCCCTGGAGCGATCGCCCCTCGAATGGGCGGTGCATGTCGTGGCAGTGGCGAGTTTTGTGGCAATTTTCGTTGTGCAGAACTTCATTCAGAACTTTTCGCATATGGGCTGGGTGCAGGTCTTTTACGTACATGCCAACAACGGCTTTTATCTCGACATTCCCTTCCGCCGGCTGACCGGCTGGATCTACGGCCAGCCGGCGGCCGTCTCGTAGCCCGTGTCTTCCAAGGTGGCCCACCGCTGATGACCAAAGTTACGACGAGCGGCGAAACCGCTACGACCAGACTCACTCCCGCGGACCTGGCGCCGCATCTCGCAGCCGTGAAGGCAATCATTCCGCCGCTCTGGCCATTGGCTGACTACGTGGCAGTCAACCCGTTTCTTGGCCTTGCCGACCGGCCTTTTCTGGTCGCTCGCCAGTTGCTCGCCGATGTTCGCGTCTGTGACATTCTGCCAACAGCCGAATGGTTTCGACAGCGACTGAGCACCGGGGCGATCACGGCGGCCGACCTCGACACCGCCCTGGCCGAGTGCCGGGAGGAGCATCCCGAATGGTTCGCCAGCCTCACGGTGGAAGCCTGCCGGGCCTTGCTCGACGACGAGCCGGCAGCGGTCGGGGCCGAACGCCGCTACCGAACCGTGTCGGAACTGGTAGACGAACGGACCGGTACCCGCTGGACCAGCCACATCGTCACCGACATCTCCCGGCACTGTGCCGGCCACTTCGACCGAGGGCAGGCCACCTGGCTGAGTCCCTGGCTGAGCTTGCCGCTCTACGAGGCGTGGCGGCAGCGGGCGCAGCTGAGCCGCCGGCTCGACCAACTGGGGATCCGTGGATTCCGGCAACTGGTCGCAGCGCTGCCGGATGATCCTCGCGAGGCAATCCCCGCCCTGCTGGCCCGGCTGGCCATTCCCGAGCCACACATCGAACGATTTCTGCTGGCAGAACTCTTTTCGGTCGCCGGCTGGGCCTCGTTTATTCGCTATCTCACCTGGCATGCCGAGGAAACACCATCGGTTGCTGACGACCTGACGGGGCTGTTGGCTATCCGACTGGCCTGTGACGTGGCCTTGGCCGAATCGAGCGGTTCGACAGACCTGCCCGAGGGGCTGGTGCCGACAACGCCCGAGCCGCCCGACCCTCTGCCGGCTGTGCTGGCACGCTACCTGATGCAGGTTGCCGGTGAGGTCAGCCATCGCCGCGGCCTGCTGGCCGACATTGCCACGGATAAACAGCCGGCGGCGACCAGACGGCCTACGTTACAGATGGTGTTTTGCATCGATGTTCGCAGCGAGGTGTTGCGACGCCACCTCGAGGCCCAGAGCAAGCTGGTTGAAACCTGTGGGTTTGCCGGATTCTTCGGGATGCCGCTGGAGTTCATTCGCCTGGGCACCGCGTTCGGCGCTGCTCATTGCCCGGTGCTGCTGCAGCCGACTTTTCCAGTCTTTGAGCGGCTGCTGGGAGCATCGGGAGAGCGGATCACGGCGGCCATCGACCACCGGAAGCTGGTCAGGAAGGGACGCAAGCTCTGGAAGGGCTTTCAGTCGTCAGCGATCTCCTGCTACAGCTTTGTGGAGTCGCTGGGGCTCGCCTATCTGCCGAAGCTTTTCACCGACTCGATTGGCGTTACGCGGCCCGTAGCCGATCCGCGAAACGACGGCCTCTCGCGCGACGAGCAGCGACGGCTCGGCCCCGACCTGGATGGCTCGGATGAACCCATCCCGCTCGACCAGCGGATCGGTCTGGCCGAAGGCATGCTGCGAAACCTCGGGCTCACTGATCGGTTTGCGAGGATCGTCGTCATCTGCGGCCATGCCGCCTCCATGGTCAACAATCCCTACCGTGCGGGCTACGACTGCGGCGCCTGTGGTGGCCATTCCGGCGAGCCGAATGCTCGCGTTGCCGCCGCCATTCTCAACGACATTCAGGTCCGTGCGGCACTGGCCGAGCGAGGCATCTTGATCCCTGCCGACACTTGGTTCGTGGCGGCCGTTCACCGGACCACAACCGATGAGATTGAGTTTTTTGGTCCGACGGGTTGTCCTGCTACGCACCGCGACGAGTTTCGGGACGTCCTTGCCTGGACTGCCGCCGCTGGGAGGGCAACGCGGCTTGAACGGAGCAGGCGGCTGGGCAACGCCGGCGATGAGTCGGTGCTCTTCCGGGCCCGCGACTGGGCGGAGGTCCGGCCCGAATGGGGGCTGGCGGGCAATGCCGCCTTCGTCATTGCCGACCGCAGCCGAACGACAGGACTCAACCTCGGTGGCCGCTGTTTCCTCCACGAGTACTGCTCGGCGAAAGATCCCGAGGGAAAGGTGCTCGAGCTGATCATGACCGCCCCGCTGGTCGTGACCAGCTGGATCGGGCTACAGTATTTTGCCTCCGCCGTCGACAACCAGGCCTTCGGCAGCGGAAGCAAAGTCATTCACGACGTGGTGGGTCAGTTTGGCATCCTTGAGGGGAACGGCGGCGACCTGCGGGTTGGCCTCCCCTGGCAGGCGGTTCACGATGGCACCAAACTGCAGCATGAGCCGCTGCGGCTTACGGTCATCATCGACGCCAGCCGGGAACGCGTTGCCGACATTCTCAATCGGCACTCAGGCGTGCGGGATCTCGTCACCCACGGCTGGCTTCGGCTTGCGGTGGAGGATGCGGGAGCACGCTACCGCTGGACGCCCACGGCTGGCTGGCAGCGACTCTGACCGGAGCGCGGAACGTGTCAATGACTTTGAGACACCTGCGTGACGAAAGTAGTGTCGCGCGGGAGTTGAATCGTGCGTCGCGTGGTGTGTCTCCGGTCGGGGCTACGCCGGCTTCTTCACGTCCGTCCACTTCGCCCCGCGAAAACAGTGGTCGCTCCAATCGTCGCCCGACCAGCGTAAGTCGGCGCCCCACGTGACGATCGTCCAGTCGAGCTCCAGCCCCCTGCACCTGAAACTCCGTCGCCGCGTCTTCGAGATAGAGCGACGAGCGGGTGTCTTTCGCGGGGCTCAGAAACCAGTGCACCGGGTCGATGTTCACCCGAATGTCGATCGCGTGGGGCTTGAGCCGCTCTCGCTGCAACCGCCGCGACCGGTGGCATGACGAGGCGGATCATCACGATCACCCACATGAAATGCACGACCGCCGGGTGGCGGGCGGTGCGACCGATCGCGCGGGCGAGCAGTGCCAGCGGCAGCGCCAGGAGCGTGTTGCCAAGGGCGTAGGAGAGGATCGTGAGCGTCATGGATTCTTTCCGTCGAGGAGATCGCGGAGGCGGCGCAGTTCCGTGCGGCTGAGCCGCTTCCTGTCGATGAGGTTCGAGAGCAGCGGGGCGATCGAGCCGCCGGTGAGGCGATCGGCGAGGGTCTCGAGCTGCGCGCCGGCGTACTCCGCCCGCGAGAGGCACGGCGCGAAGGTGCTCGCCGGAGGCGTCTTGTCGCGCCGCACGAAGTCCTTTTCCTCGAGTCGCTGCAGCAGTCGCTGCACCGTGCCGTGCTGCGAGCGGTCGGAGGCGCCGTAGAGCCGCTCCTGCACCTGCCGCGCGGTCATGGCGCCGTGGTCCCAGAGGAGCTCCATCACGGCAAGCTCGGCGTTGGCGAGGGGGGCGGGGGGGCACCAGGGATGATCTCCGCGGGGCAGGGCTCGGTGTGGCTTGATGTACGACACTGTGTCGTGTACCGAACGACCCGCTGTCGTATGAGTCAAGTCGTCGACCTCGGGCACCGGTGCCATGGATGCCAAGGCCACGAAGCACGCTGCCAGCACTCCCCGCCGCTGGCGTCGTTGGGCTGTCGGGGCGGCCTGCATCGCGCTCACCGCGGTGGTCGCCGCGGTGGCCATCGCGCGCTCCGGCAGAGTCAGCCCCTCGACGTTCTCGATGTTCATCCGGGATCCGTGGGACGCGATTCCGCGGGCGACGCCCGAGGAGATCGCGAAGCTCCACGAGCCCGAGGCGCTCCGCGTCGATCTCGACGCGATCGTCGCGCTCCACGAGCGCACCTGCCCGAATCCGTATCTGCGCGCCCCGAAGGAGTCGATCCTCGCCCTCGCCGGGCGGCTGAAGGCCTCGATCGACCGGCCGATGACGCGGCGCGAGTTCCTCCCGCTGGTAATGGAGATGCAGGCGGGGTACCGGTGTGACCACTACGTCTTCAGAGTCCCCATCGAGGATCTCGAGGCCGCGTTCGCGCGCGGCGAGCGGCTGCTCCCCTTCCGGGCGGAGCCCGAGGACGATGCCCTCGTGGTCGTCGCCGTGGCGGAGGCCGAGCAGGGCATCGAGCCGGGGGACACGATCGTCCGTATCGGGGACGTGTCGGCGGCCGATCACCTCGACCGGCTGCGCTCGCTCATGCCGGCGGAGACCGCGCGCTCGCGATGCGTTTGTCCGTGACTCGTTCCACGTCATCAGCTGGGCCGCAGGCGTTTCGGCGCCGACGGAAGTCGAGCTCGTCCGCTCCGACGGCTCGCGGCACACCGTGACCGTCAAAGGCGTCGGCCACGGCGCTCGCAGGAAGGAGCGGACCGTTCCGGCCAGTTCACCCCCCTCCGCGTCCGCGACGGCTCGGGGCGAGGTCCTCGTCGAGAGCCCGCCATTCCGATGCCTGCTGCTTCCTGGCGACCGGTCCGACGCCGCCCCCATCGCCTTCATCGACTTCCCCTCCATGGACTTCATGCTCGGCGGGCAGTGGGAAGGATTCATCGATCAGGCGATCGCCGCCGCGAATGAGCGGGGCGCCGCGGGACTGATCGTGGACATCCGGGAGAACCCCGGCGGCAACACTCTCGGCGATGACCTGCTCGCCCGAATCACCGATCGCCCGTTCCGGGGGATGTCGCGGATCGTGACGCGCCGCAGCGCGGAATCCGACGCGATGATGCGGCTGGCCGTAAAGCCGATGTGGCGCTGGCTGCTGATCGGTGTCGTCCTGCCGAGATACATGCCGCGGTATGTGGCGCTCGAGCACGGCGAGGACATGATCGACAAGATCGCGGTCAGGAGCCCTCCGCGAGTCGAACCCAGGTTCGACGGCCCGGCCTGCCTGCTGACCGGAGACGGGACCTTCTCGGCCGCGGTGGTGCTCGCGGATGCGGCGCGGACCTACGACCTGATGCTCACGGTCGGCGAGCCGACGGGCGGCTGTCCGAACCAGATCGGTTACATCGGCCCGTTCCAGCTGCCGAGGCCTCATGTTCGCCTTCGTCTATCTCCGCACCGGCAACCTCTTTCTGGCGATGGGCGTGCATGCCCTTCTCAACAACCCGGCCCCGCTGATCGAGGATCCTCTGCCCGGGCCAGGGGCCAGTGGATCGATCGTCCTGGTGGGCATCCTGGCCTGGTTGTTCAGTCTGACGTGGTCGCGGCGCCGCGCGGGGCAACCGACGACGTGACCACGGAACCGCCCACCGCTGCCGCGCCGTGTGCGAACAGTCGATCCCACCAAGCGGCGGAGGATCCGTCGTCACCTCCGGAGCGACCGGGGCGATCAGCGACTCGCCGGGTGGTCGCGACCGGACCTCGCACCGACGACCTGCCTCTCACGGCGCGGGTGGCGCGGAGGAGTCGGCCGGACGGTGCGTGGACACGCCGGCCGGCATCTGCGGTCGCCGCTGGATTCCTCCCGCTCAGGAAATCCGGCCGAGCGCGTCGAGGATGGCGGCAGCACGCGACGGGCTGCCGATCATCTCGACGAACTGCTTGGCGGCGAGCAGCTCGTGGAGCGTGAAGGCGTCGTTGGACGCCGGCTTGGCGGCGACCGGCGCGGCCGCGGTGGCCGGCTTCCGCTTCCGCCCGCGTGGCTCGACCCCCATTCGCTTGAGCACCATACTGACCTGCGGGGAGACGACGTCGACCCCTCGGGCGGCGAGCGCCTCGACGATCATCTTCGGCCGCGGTGTCTGGCCGGCGTCGACGATCCGCCGCGCCTCGACCCGGATCTCCTCGCTCTTGTTGACCTTCGGGGCGTCCGCGGCGGACGGTTCACCGTGATCTTGCGGAGGCTTGCTCTTTTTCACCATGGGAATGTTCCGTGGATACAAGGGGTGAGGTGGGGAGGATACCCTCGAGAACGACTCTCCGACAGCGTTCTCGAAAGGCATCACGACCCCCGACGATCTGCGCTCGTTCCGGCTCGATGGTGCCGCACTCGGTTACGGCGCGCTGTCGTCGCTGATCTTCCACTGCAAGAACCTCGCACCCGACCTCGACGCCCACGGGCCGTTGGTCGACGCGCTGCTCACCGCGGCGGCCCGATCGTTTACGCTCACCAATCGGCTGATCGACCGGCACGATCCCGCGACTGTCCTGGTCTTCAACGGCCGATTCTCGTGCACCAAGGCGATCGTCGAAGCCGCCCGCCTCCGGCAGCGGAAGCTGCTATTTCACGAGGTCAACGCCACCAAGGGGCGCTACTACCTTTCCGACCGATCGGTCCACAGCGCGAGCAACGCGCGGAAGATGCTCCAGGACCAATGGAACCGCGCCGGTCCCGACTGCGAGTCGATTGCAGCGGCGTACTTCGCCCCGCGACGCGCCGGTCTGAGCCTCCTCGAAGCCCGGCACGACGGCGAAGCACCCGCGACCTGCTCAGGCGAGCAGATCGGTGACCACCGTGCCGTGGACGTCGGTGAGCCGGTAGTCGCGGCCGGCGTGGCGGAACGTCAGCCGCTCATGGTCGAACCCCATCAGCCACAGGATGGTGGCGTGGAGGTCGTGGACGTGGACCGGCTGCTCCACGGCGCGGAGGCCATGCTCGTCGGTCGCCCCGTGGACGATGCCGCGCTTCACGCCGGCGCCCGCCAGCCACGACGAGAACGCCCAGGGATGGTGCTCGCGCCCCTTGGCGTCGGCGGTGTTGTTGAACGGCGTGCGGCCGAACTCGGTCGTCCACACGACCAGCGTGTCGTCGAGCAGACCGCGCCGGTCGAGGTCGACGAGCAGGCCGGCGATCGGCCGGTCGACGTTCTTCGCGAGGCCGACATGGGTCGCCATGTCGCCGTGGGCGTCCCAGTTGTCGCTCGACCCGGTGTCGATCAGCTCGACGAACCGGACGCCGCGCTCCACGAGGCGCCGGGCCGCCAGGCACTGCCAGCCGAAGCCGGCCGTCTGGCCGCGCGCAAGACCGTACAGCGCCAGGGTCGCGTCGTCCTCGGCGGCGAGGTCGAAGGCGTCGGGCACGGCCATCTGCATCCCGAACGCCGTTTCGAACGAGCGCATCCGTGCGGCGAGCATCGGGTCGCCGCCGCGTGCCACGAGGTGGTCGCGGTCGAGTGACTCGAGGGCCGCCAGCTCGAGCGCCTGCCGGTCGGCCGGCACGCGCGGGGTGACGTTGGCCACCGGCTCGGCGCTCGGCACGACGAGCGTCCCCTGGTGGGCACCGGGGAGAAAGTCGGCGGCGTAGACCTGCGTCCCGGCGTAGGTCTGCCGCGGGGCGATGACGACGAACCCGGGGAGGTTGGCGTTTTCGGTGCCCAGGCCGTAGCTGACCCACGAGCCGATGCTCGGCCGCGAGAAGGCGAACGACCCGGTGTGCATCCCGAGCGTGGCGTTGTAGTGGTTGGAGTGTGAGGTGTGCATCGAGCGCACCACTGCGATCCGGTCGACGCACTCGGCCACGCAGGGAAACAGCGTGCTGACCTCGGTGCCGCAGTGCCCGTGCGGGGAAAACTCCCACTGCGGCCGCTTGAGGTAGATCCGCTCGTAGCCGGGGCGATCCCTGATCTCGGGGTGGTCGGCCTTGATCTCCTTGCCATGGTCGCGCGACAGCGTCGGCTTGGGATCGAACGTGTCGACATGCGACACCCCGCCGGTCATGAACAGGAAGATCACGCGCTTGGCCCGAGGGGCGAAGTGCGGTGCGTGAGGCGCCAGCGGATCGCCGGCGTCGGCGAGCAGGTGCCGCACGATCCCGGGCATGAGGAGCGATCCGGCGACCGCCGAACGGAGCACGGTGCGCCGTCCGGCGCGGTTTCCCGGTGTCCAGACGGCATCGCGGTGGGATCGGGACATGGCGCGCCGTTCAGTCGACGTGGAGGAACTCGTTGCTCGCCAGGAGGACGCGTGCCCAGGCAGCGAGGCGCTGTTCGTCGCCGCCGGGATAGGCGGCGAGAAAACCGGCGGCCCGGTCGGCCTCGATCGCCGTCGGCGATCGCTGGAAAGCGATCCGGTAGCCGGCGACGATCCGCGCCGCCGGATCGGCAAGCGCACCGAGGCGCAAGGCGAACGCGTCAGCCCGGCGGTGGAAGAACGGATCGTTGAGGAAGTACAGCGCCTGCGTGGGGACGGTCGTCGTCTGCCGCGACGGCGTCGTGGCGTTGGGATCGGCGCCGTCGAACAGCGCCAGGAAAGGATGACGCCGCTGCCGCTGGACCATCAGGTAGGCGCTGCGCTTGGTCGTCTCGTAGACCGCCGCGAACGGACCGTGCTGCGTGAAGTTCCAGGTCGCCTCGGGGGGAAAGGGATGGGCCTCGGCCGGCGCGCTGTCGATCTCCCCCGCGGCCAGAAGCAGGCTGTCGCGGATCTCCTCGGCACGAAGCCGGCGGCGCGGGAACCGCGACAGCCACCGGGCGCCGGGATCGGCCTCGAGGAGGTGCGGCCCGACGGTGCTCGCCCGGCGGTAGGCACGCGTCGCCATGATCGCGCGGTGCAGCGACTTCACCCGTCCGCCTGCGGCGACGAACCCCGCCGCGAGGCGATCGAGCAATTGGGGGTGGGTCGGCGGCGTTCCCCGGGCGCCGAAGTCGTTGGCGGTGGCGACGATCCCCGTGCCGAAGTGCCACTGCCAGACCCGGTTGACGATCACGCGCGACGCGAGCGGGGAAGTCGCCACCCACTCGGCAAGCGCCCGGCGACCGCTGCCCCCGTCGGCACCGACCGGCGTGCCGCCAAACACCTCGAGCCAGCGGCGCGCCACGGCGGGGCCGGGCTTCTCGGGATCGCCGCGCTGGTGGAGCGGCGCGTCGTGGACGGTGCCCTCGACGACGGCGTACGCCACCGGCAGCACCGGCTCCGGCCCGGGATCGGGCAGCGGCGTGGCGCCGAGGCGCCCTGCCTCGGCGAGCAGTGCTCCGTAGCCCGTCCCGCCGGCGATGGCGAGCGTGAAGGCGACGCCGTCGAGCGCGGCCGGATGGGCGTCGGCGACGCGCCCCTCGATGCGGTAGGTACCGTCACGCGGGCAGATCCATGCCAGAAGCGCCTCGCGGTCGGGACCGGGATGGACGAACAGCGCCGCCGCCGGCAGCGTCGTCCAGACCGTGACCGGCTCGGCGGCCGAGTTGGCAAACACGCTGGGCACGTCGCCGCTCCGCCACGCCGCCAGCGCCGGCTTGCCGTCGATCTCGTCGCGCCGCTCGCCGAGGAACGCCGGTCCCTCGGCCGACCGCTCGAGGAAACACCAGGTGGCACCGCCGGCGACGAGGGGGTTGGCGGTCACCAGCCGCGGCACGACGTCGGCCGTGCTCCAGACGCCGGCGCCGTCGCCAGATCGGATCGAAAGCTCGACCAGCGTGCTGTCGGCGCCGTGGTTGCCGCCGGCGGCCACCGCGAGCACGACGACCTGCCCGGCGCCGAGTGCGACGTCGATCGGCCCCGCGGCGGCGAGCGCCACGCTCTCCCCCTCCGCCACCGTTCCGGCGGCGAGCACCCGGGCGTCCTCGCGTGCCGCTTCGCCGAGCTTCGCGCGCGAGGCGACGGCGTCGCGGCGGGCGCGTTCGGCGTCGCGCAGGGCGACGCGCTCCTGCCACGCGGCGTGGGCGGCGGCCAGGTCGGGCTCGGGCTCGAGCGGCACGAGGTCGCGCGGCTGCCCCTTCGGCTCGCAGCCCGGGAACGCGAAGCGCGTGCTGGCGAAGATCCCCGCCAGGGCGTAGTAGTCGTGTGCCGAGATCGCGTCGTACTTGTGGTCGTGGCAGCGGGCGCAGCCGGTGGAGAGGCCGAGGAACGTCTTGCCGAGGGTGTCGATGACGTCCTCGTGCGTGAGGTGGATGTCCTTGTCGATGTCGTGGCCGAAGCGGCGCGCGATCGCCAGGTAGCCGGTGGCGACGATGCCGTCGTTGCGGCCGGAGCGTGCGGCCGCCGGGATCAGGTCGCCGGCGAGCTGGAGGCGGACGAAGTCGGGATAGGGGAGGTCGGCCGTGAAGGCGTCGAACACCCAGTTGCGGTAGCGCCAGGCGTGGGGCAGCGGGCGGTCGGTGTTCTCGCCGGCGGTGTCGGCGTAGCGGACGACGTCGAGCCAGCGGCGCCCCTGGTGGACGCCCTGGTCGGGTGACGCGAGGAGCCGCTCGACGAGCCGGGCGTCCTTGTCGGCGGCGCCGTCGGCGACGAACGCCTCGACCTCCTCCGGCGAAGGCGGCAGCCCGGTGAGGTCGTAGGTCGCCCGGCGGATGAACGTTCGGTCGTCGGCCGGCCCGGCCGGTTCGATGCCGCGCTCGGCGAGCGCCGCCCCGAGGAGGGCGTCTATCTCGTCGGGCGTCGGGAGCCGGGTCGCCTCCGGCAGCGGCCGAAACGCCCACCACGCCGCCGCCTCGTCGCGATCCATGCCGCCGAGCGTGGCCGCGCCGACACGCGGATCGGGGGCACCGCGGCGGATCCACTCCCTGAAGACCGCGACCTCGGCGGGCGCCAGGGGCGGACCATGGTCGGGAGGGGGCATCCGCCAGTCGGGATCGGCACCGCTGACGGCCCGGAAGAGCAGCGACGCATCCGGATCGCCGGGCACGATCGCCGGCCCCTGCTCTCCCCCGGCCTCCCAGCCGGCGCGCGACCCGAGCGACAATCCGCCCCCCGCCTTGTCACCGCCGTGGCAGCCGAGGCACCGCGAGGCGAGGAGCGGGCGCACCTCGCGCTCGAAAAACGCCTCGCCGTCGGACGCGGGCGCCGGAGCCGGGATCGACAGCGCTGCGGCCAGCACTGCTGCCCACGCTGCGTATCGCTCGCTGTGGCGCGATGTGGGCATGCAACACCTCAACTGCACCGATTGAACCGTGAGATTCGTGGGCTGTCGGTCCACACAAACCTCAGCTCGGGCTCGACAGAGGGGGACGCCCCCCGCGCCTCTGCCCTCGCATCGACCCGCATGCAGTTGCGACGGGCCGATGCGAGGGCGACGGCGGAGGGGCTTCGCGGGTCCCTGTTCGGGGGCGGACTGTTTCGGCCGCGTGTCGGCTTGGACGCGGTCTTTCGGGGCCGCGGCGTGGTGGCCACGTCATGACGATCTTACCATCCTGACGGACGCACGGCGCCATGGATTTCACGGCGATCGCCCCAACTCGACCATCGCCAGCTCAGCCATCGCCACCTCGGCGGTCGCCGGCGCGGTTGTGGCTCGAGGCCGTGTCCGGAAACGCAGACGGCACGCGCCGCGGACTCACCCGGGACGGATGCCGACGCGGACGTGGCTGCCGGCGGCGGCGGCGCTGAACGCGGCCGTGACGTCGGCGAGCGGATACCAGGCCGAGACGAGGCTGGCGAACGGATGCCGGTCCTGGGCGGTGGCGAGAAACGCCACCGCCGCGGCGAGGTGGCGCGGCGAGTAGTTGTGGATCCCGCGGATCGAAAGCGCTCGGCGTACGATCCGCTCCGGCACGATTGCCCACGGCGCCCCGGGCGAGACCGCGCCGACCAGGAGGATCGTGCCACCGACCCGGACCTGCTCCCAGGCCCCCGCGAGCGCCGCGGTCGCGCCGGTGAGCTCGAGGAGCACGTCGGCACCGCGGCCCGCCGTCGCCGCGGCGACCAGCCCGGGCAGGTCGCCCGGTGCCCCGACCGCGGTCGCACCGAACTCCGCGGCCCGCGCCGCGCGCCCCGCGCGGGTGTCGACGACGATCACGTCGCGGGCCCCGCGCGCCTGCGCCAGCGCCGCCGCGGTGAGCCCGAGCAGCCCGGCGCCGAGGATCGCGACACACGCCCCGGAAAGGTCCCCGGCCGCCTCGAGCGCGGCGACGACCGTCGCGGTGGCGCAGTTGGCCGGGCAGGCGACCTCGAGCGCCATCCCGGCGGGAAGGGCGACGATCGCCGTCCCCGGCACGAGGAGGCAGTGCTCGGCCAGTCCGCCGCGGAACTCGATTCCCGCCTCGACGCGTTCGTGGCCGTATTTCACGCCGCGCTCGCACTTCGGCCACAGGTCGTGGGTGCAATAGAAACACTCGCCACAGCCGGCGACGATCGCCCAGGTGATCGCCGTGCCCTCGGCGAGCAGTGTGCCGGCGATGTCGTGGCGCGGGGCGCCGGGGCCGAAGGCGGCGACTTCGCCGACGATCTCGTGGCCGAGGACCGTCGGCACCGCCACGCTCCGCCGGCCGGCGACGGTGTGGAGGTCGCTGCCACACAGCGTGCAGCCGAGGACGCGGACGAGGATCTCGCCGGGGCCGGGGACGGGGAACGGGCGGCGCTCGAGCGACAGTTCGCCCGGCGTGCCCGAGAACAAGGCCAGCGTCGATTCAGGCATGGGCCGCGGGGGGGCGGTCGTCGCGCCCCGGGAGCGTGGTGGCGAACGCGGCGGCCGCGGCGAGCAGCGCCACCGCCCCCGCCGCGCCGCAGACCGTGCAGGCGCCGACGAAGAACCCGGCCAGCGCCTCCGGGTCGCGGCTTCCCAGCCAGCCGCGGCCGAGCATCACCGCGACGTAGCCGAGGTAGCCGAAGGCGTCGGCGACCTGCATCAGGAAGCCGATGTTGCCGACGTCACGGGTCGCCGCGAGGAGCCGCTCGAAGACGGTGGTGTGGATGACGACGTAGGGGATCGACAGCCCCAGCCCCGCCGTCACCATGAAGGCGAATGCCGGCAACCGCACGAACCGGGCGACGAGCCCCGTAGCGACGAGCACCAGGCACCCGGCCAGGCACCACGCCAGCGCCGTGAAAAAGGCACGACGGTTGTCGCGGAGGAACACCCCGGCACCGCTCACCACCAGCGCTCCCGCCGCCACCCACATGTCGACGCGCGCGAACGCCGACGGCGCCGCCGGCGCGCCCAGCCCACGGAACAGCTCCGGGGCATAGTCGTCGCGGATGCTGCGGAGGATCGTCACCAGCGTGTAGACGACGACCACGAGCACCAGCCCCGTCGCATGGCGGCCGGCCAGCGCCCGGCGCCCGGCGCGGTCGAGCGGCGCCCGCGGCGCCCGCGCCGCCTCGTCGGCCGCCGTCGGCGGCGGCACGCGCGCCAGCAGCGCCGCGAACCCCACCAGCGGGACGAGGAACAGCCCCCCGGCGGCGGCCGGCATCCAGGTCTCGCTCACCCCGCGCGACAACAGCCACGCCCCGACCGACTTCATCACGCCGCCGGCGAGGATGAAGCTGGCGCACAGCCCCGCCGCCAAGGCCTCGGTCTCGCGCCGCCCCTCGAGGCAGCCGAGGACGAGTCCGAACACCATCCCCAGCGGCAGGCCGTTGGCCACCAGGCACAGCGCGTTCCAGGGGCGTGGCACGACGGCGAACGCGACCAGCGCCGCCTCGGCCGCCGCGATCAGGATCACGATCCCCGCCGCGCGCCTCCCGCGCGGCCACTCGGCCACGATCCGGATGCCGACGAACTTGGAGAGCGTGTAGCCGATCACCTGCGCGGTGACGAGGATCGTCTTGAAATCGACGCCGCCGTACGTCTCTTCGTACGCCGCCGCCGTGAACGGCTTGCGGAACGCGTACATGCAGAAGTAGGTCCCGAACGCCGCCGCCGCGGTCCACAGCGCCGTCGCCAGCCGCGACGACGGGCCCGGGGCCGGCGGGAGAGCGGCAGGCGCGGCCATCGGCGGGATTCCCCGGGACAGCCGCGCGGCGACCGCGCGGCGGCGAGAGCATACCAACCCCGTGCGGCACCGCTGGCCTTGAACGTCCGCCCGGCGCGCGGTCACGATCAGCGGCGTGCCCCGCGTGGGGCGCGTGCCCTTCCCACCCGGCGGTCGCCCGATGCCCACCAGCCATGTCGTGGTCGTCGGCGCGGGGATCGTCGGCCTGGCCCATGCCTGGATGGCGGCGCTGCGCGGCCACCGGGTGACGCTCCTTGAGCGCTCCCCCCGCGCCGCCGGAGCATCGATCCGCAATTTCGGCATGGTGTGGCCGATCGGCCAGCCGGCGGGCGCTCCGCACGCGACGGCGCTCCGCAGCCGGGCGCGGTGGCTCGAGGCGGCGCAGGGCGCGGGGTTCTGGATCGACCCCTGCGGCTCGCTCCACCTCGCCCACCGCGACGACGAGGCCGCCGTCGTCGAGGAATTCGCGGCACGCGCACCCGACGTGGGGATCGAGTGCCGGCTGCTGTCGGCCGCCGCGGTGCTCGAACGAACGCCGGCCGCCAATCCGGCCGGGCTGCGCTGCGGCCTGTGGAGCCCCGCCGAGTGCGCCGTCGATCCGCCGGAGGCGATCCGGGCGCTGCCCGGCTGGCTCGCGGCACGGTACGGAATCGAATGCCGGTTCGCCACCGCCGTGACGCGGATCGAGCGCGACCGCGCGGTCGTCGTCGAGACTGCGGCCGGCGAGCGGCTGTCCTGCGACCGCGCCATCGTCGCCGGCGGTGCCGACCTGGAAACCCTGTTTCCGCGCGAGCTTGCCGCCGCCGGGCTCACGCTGTGCAAGCTACAGATGCTGCGCACCGTCGCCCAGCCGGACGGCTGGCGGGCCGGCTGCCACCTCGCCAGTGGGCTGACGCTCCGGCACTACGCGAGCTTCGCCGGCTGCCCGAGCCTGCCGGCGCTGCGGGCCCGGATCGCGCGCGAGACGCCGGAGCTCGACCTCCACGGGATCCACGTGATGGTCTCCCAGACCGGTACGGGGGAGGTGATCCTCGGCGATTCCCACCACTACGACGCGGCCATCGAGCCGTTCGATACCGACGTGGTCGAGTCGCTCATCCTCCGCGAGCTGTCGCGCGCCTACCGCCTCCCCGAGTGGTCGATCGCCGCGCGCTGGCACGGGTTCTATGCCAAGCTTCCCGGCGCGTGTGAATGGCGCGCCGAGCCGCTGCCCGGTGTGCACCTGGTCACCGGCCTCGGCGGGGCCGGCATGACGATGGCGTTCGGCCTCGCCGACGAGGCCTGGATGGAGTGGGACGATGCCTGAGCGATCCGAGGGCCCGGCGATGCGCTTCCCGATCCGCGCGGTGATCTTCGACTGGGCTGGCACGACCGTCGACCACGGCAGCCGGGCGCCGGCGCGGGTGTTCGTCGAGCTGTTCGCCGGCGCCGGGATCCCGATCACGGTCGCCGAGGCGCGCGCGCCGATGGGGCGCGCCAAACACGACCACATCGCCACCGTTCTCGCGCTGCCGCGCGTCGCGGCGGCGTGGCGCGCCATGCTCGGTCGGCCGGCGACCGACGCCGACGTCGAGCGGCTGTACCGCGACTTCCTCCCGCGGCAGCGCGCCGTGCTGGCGGAGCACTCGGCGGTAATCGGCGGCGTGCCCGAGGCGGTGGCCGAGTGCCGGCGGCGCGGCCTGGCGATCGGCGGCACCACCGGCTACACCCGCGAGCTGTTGGACGTGGTCGAGCCGATCGCACGGGCCGGCGGCTACGCCCCCGACGTCTCGCTGTGCGCCGACGACGTCCCCGCCGGGCGGCCGGCGCCCTGGATGATCTTCCGCGCCTGCGAGCGGCTCGGCGTCTATCCGCCGGCCGAGGTCCTCGTCGTCGACGACACGCCGGTGGGGATCGCCGCCGGCCGCAACGCCGGCGCGCGGACGGTGGCGGTGTCGCGCACCGGCAACGCCCTGGGCCTGTCGGCGGCCGAGGTGGCGGCGCTCCCCCCGGCCGAGCTTGCCGACCGGCTGGCGGCGATCGAGCGCGAGTTTCGCGTTGCCGGGGCGGAGTTCGTCATCGAGAGCGTCGCCGACCTGCCCCAGTTCCTCGACAGGGAGTGCGCCACCGGGCCGGGTGCCAACGCGGTCCCCGCGCCACCACCACGCTGATTTCGAGTCGACAATGCCCTCCGTGGCCGGCGGCCGATCACCGTGGCCACAGCCTGCGAGCCGGAGACGCCGCGATGCGTGCCGCCGTCTACGAGTCGTTCCGCGGGCCGATCGCCGTCCGCGATCTGCCCGACCCGGTGCCACACGACGACGCCGTGCTCGTCGCGGTGCGGGCCTGCGGGATCTGCCGCAGCGACTGGCACGGCTGGCAGGGGCACGACGCGATGGTGCGGCTGCCGCACGTACCCGGCCACGAACTGGCCGGGTACGTGGCCGCGGTCGGCGCGGCGGTCAGGGGTTGGCGCGGCGGCGAGCGGGTGACCGCGCCATTTTGCTGCGGTTGCGGCACCTGCCCCGACTGCCGGCGCGGCGACACGCAGGTCTGCCCGCGGCAGACCCAACCGGGGTTCAGCCACTTCGGCGGCTTCGCCGAACTGGTCGAGATCCGCCACGCCGACCTCAATCTCGTGGCGCTCCCCGACGGCGTCGGGTTCATCGCCGCGGCCAGCCTCGGCTGCCGGTTCTCGACCGCCTACCGGGCCGTCGTCCAACAGGGGCGGGCGGCGGCTGGGGACTGGGTGGCGATCCACGGCTGCGGCGGCGTCGGGCTGTCGGCGATCATGATCGCACGGGCCACCGGCGCGCGGGTGATCGCCGTCGATCCGGCTGCGGCGCGGCGGGCGATGGCGCGTGCGGTCGGCGCCGAGGAGGTGCTCGACCCGACGGCCGGCGACGTCGCCTCCCGCATCCGCGCGGCGACTGGCGGCGGTGCCGCGGTGTCGATCGACTGCATCGGCGCTGCCGAGGTCTGCCGGCAGTCGGTCCTGTCGCTGGCCAATCGCGGCCGGCACGTCCAGGTCGGTCTCCTTACCGGCGACCAGGCGACGCCGCCGCTGCCAATGGATGTCGTGATCGCCAGGGAGCTGGAGCTCCTCGGGAGCCACGGGATGCCGGTCGGGGCATACCGCGATCTCCTCGGCCTGGTCGCCGCCGGCACGCTCGGCCCGGAGCGCCTCGTCAGCGACACCGTCGACCTGGAGGCCGGCGCCCGGCTCCTCGAGCAGTTCGACTCGTTTCCCAACCGGGGGATGACCGTGATCGGGTTTCCGGGCTGAGCGACGCGGCACTCGCGCCCCGTGCGACCGCGCGGCGGCGGGCGTTGACCCGGGCACCGGCCTCGTCGACGATGCCGCCATGAAAAGCGCCTTGCAGACCACCACCGGCACGCTGCGGATCGGCGACCAGTGGAACGCGATCACGATCATCGCCCACTCGCAGACCCATCCCCTCAAGGCGATCTGCGAGCTGACCGAGAACGCGATCGACGCCGGAGCGGCGCGGATCCGGATCGTGCGGCGCCGGGCGCAGGGGCGGATGTTCCTCGAGGTCGAGGACGACGGCCGCGGCGTCGCCCCGGGACCCGACGGCACCCCCGACTTCGAGCGGATCGCGACGCACCTGTGCGACTCGATGAAGCGCCACCTCGACGCCCCGCAGCGCCGCGGCGTGCACGGCGAGTTCGGCATCGGGCTGTTGAGTTTCTGGAGCCTCGGCGAGGAGCTGCGGATGACCTCCGCCGGCGGCACCGGCCGGCCGCGCGAGCTAGAGCTTTCTCGCGGCAAGCGCCAGTACACGATCCGCCCCGTGCGCGGCCGGCTGGCGCCACCCGGCACGCGCGTGGTCGTCGGCCCGCTGCTGGAGGCGACGAAAAACCTCGTCACCGGGGAGAAGATCGCGCGCTACCTGTCGGCCGAGCTGCGCGACCGGATCCGCTCCACCGGGGCGGCGATCGACGTGATCGACACCGTCGCCCGGCGCGAGATCCGCGTCGTGCCGCGCGAGTTCGACGGCGAGCGGCTCGAGATCCCGCGCCGCTATGCCACGCCCCTCGGCGACGTGGCGGTGGAGCTCTACCTGCGCGGCGACGACGCCACCGGCCCGGGTGGCGTGGCGGTCTGCAAGGACGGCACGCGCGTGCTGGCCGACATCGGCGAGCTGCTCCCCTTCCAGCACGCCCCGTGGACCGACCGGCGGCTCGAGGGGCTCGTCGACTTCGAAGCGCTGGCGCTCGCCCCCGGGACGCGCTCGGGCATCGTGCCCGACGCGGCGTTCGACCTGCTGGTGGCCGTCGCCCCGGCGATCGAGGCCGACGTCGCCGGCGCCGTCGCCGAGCGCGAGCAGGCGGAGGCCGAGCGGGCCAGCCGGCAGCTCCTCAAGCAGGTCCACAAGGCGTTCGCCTCGGCGCTCGCCGACTTGCCCCAGGAGGATTACCTGTTCTTCGACATCCCCAAGTCAGAGCCGGCGCTGCAGGAGCGCGGCGGCACGGGGCAAGGGCGCGGCGGGCGCGAGAAACCGGCAGCGCCGGCCCCGGCCGCGAAGCCGCCGGGGCTGTTTGCCGCGGAGCCGGGGCCGCTGGCGGCGCTGCGCGTCACGCCGCGTCATCCCCGCCGCCCTCCCGGCGGGTCGTGCCTGTTCACGGCCGTGGCCACCGATGCCGCGGGGATCGAACTGCGCGGCGTGGCGATCGGCTGGCAGATCGTCGCCGGCAAGGGGGAGCTCGCCGCCGACGGGCCGGCGTGCCGGGTCGCCTCGGGAGTCGAGGGGATCGTCGCGGTCGAGGCGACGGCACGCCATGGGGAGCGCGCCGCGACCGACCGCGTCGCGGTGAAGTTCCTCGTCGATGCCGATCCGGGGGCCGCCGGCGGCCGCGGTCTCCCCGGCTACCGGCTCGAGCCGGGGCACGGCCAGCCGTGGCGCTCGCGCTACGACGCACCCGCCAACGAGATCGTGATCAACTCCGCCCACCGCGACTTCCTCGCCAGCCGCTCGTCGCCGGCGAAGCACCGCCGCTACGTCGGCAAGCTGTATGCCAAGGAGGTCGTGCTCACCAACTTCCCCCACGAGTCGCCCGCCGCGGTGATGGAGCGGCTCATCGAGATCACGCTCCGCACCGAAGACGCCCTGTGACGGGTCTGAACCCGGCGGCGCATTCGACCCCCGCCCGCACACGACGGTAGGCTGCCAATCATGGATCGACATCGCCCCGCGTGTGACTGGCGCGTTGTTGTCGGCGACGAGCAGGCGGAGTGGTATGCCATGACCCCGGCCGAGCGGCTCGAGGCATCGTCCGTACTCTGGCAGACCTATCTGCAATTGGGGGGATCCCTTGACCCCGAGCCCGATTCTCAAAGTCCTTTCTACTCTGAGGAGGAACGACGTGCGTTCGCTCCTCATGGGGGGGCAGGCGTGCATCGCCTACGGCGGCGCGGAGTTTAGCCGCGACACCGACATCCTCGTGCTCGCCGACGACGGCAACCTCGCCCGACTGGCCGCGGCCGTCGGCGAGCTCGAGGCCGAGGTGATCGCGGTCCCGCCGTTCGAGAAGCGGCACCTCGAAGCCGGTCACGCCGTCCATTTCCGGTGTCATGCTCGCGGCGTCGAGGGCATGCGGCTGGATGTCATGGCCCGAGTCCGCGGTCTCGCGGATTTCGCGCGCCTCTGGCAGCGGCGGTCGACCATCGGCACCGTCGACGGGCCGATCGAGCTGCTGGCGCTGTCGGATCTGGTCACCGCCAAGAAGACCCAGCGCGACAAGGACTGGCCGATGATCACGCGGCTGGTGGAAGCGGACTACGCCACCCACGCCCCCGGCGCCGACACCGACCGGCTGGCCTTCTGGCTGACCGAGGCACGGACTCCCGCGCTGTTGATCGAGATCGCCCGCGCTCACCCGAACGCCGTGCGCGTGGCCGCCGCCGGCCGGCCGCTCCTCGCCCACGCGCTGGAGGGCGACAGCGGCGCGCTGGCTTCGGCCCTCCGCGCCGAGGAACAGGGGGAGCGGGAGGCTGACCGGGCCTATTGGGCTCCGCTCCGCGCCGAGCTCGAGCAGCTCCGTGCCCGTCGGCGCGGCTGAGATCACGAAGGCATTCATCCCCGGATCGTGCCCCCGGGGGCGCCTGCTACAATGGAGGCACGTCAGGAGAGAGTCGCAAGACCGCCGAAGGCTGAACGCTCAGGCAAACGGACTGACGACACACACTGTTGGAGAGTGACGCGGGCGAAAGCCCGTGTCCACCGAAGGGGCAAGCCGCGGACGGGCGTCCGCGGTGAATCTCTCAGGTCCCAGGACAACAGGGTTCCCGGTGACGGTCAACCCGCGGGGCGGGGGCCGTGGCCATGCCGCGTGGAGCCTTGTCATGTCGCAGTCCCCCACCGCCGCTCCGCGGCCGGCCGCCCCGGCGGCCAAGCGCCCCTCGGCCCTCGAAGCCCTCGAGCCGGCCGGCGAGTTTCGCACGCGCCACATCGGCCTCGGACCGGCCGAGGAGCGACACATGCTCGACGCCGTCGGTGCGGCGTCGCGCGGGGCGCTGATCGAGTCGATCGTGCCGACGAGCATCGCGCGGAGCACGCCGATGGCGCTGCCCCCCGCGGTCGGCGAGGCGGAGGCGCTGGCCGAACTGCGGCAGATCGCCGACCGCAACCGCCTCCTCACCAACTGCATCGGCCAGGGCTACCACGGCACGCTCACGCCGCCGGTGATCCTCCGCAACATCCTCGAGAACCCCGCCTGGTACACCGCCTACACCCCCTACCAGGCCGAGATCAGCCAGGGGCGGATGGAGGCCCTGGTCAATTTCCAGACGATGGTCTGCGACCTGACGGCGATGCCGATCGCCAACGCCTCGCTCCTCGACGAGGCGACCGCCGCCGCCGAGGCGATGACGCTCGCCCTCCGCTGCCACGGCGGATCGAGCAAGACGTTCCTCGCCGACCGGCGCTGCCATCCGCAGTCGCTCGAGGTCCTCGCCACCCGGGCCAAGCCGCTGGGGATCGAGGTCGTGGTCGGCGACGTCGCCACGTTGATCGGGACGACCGACTGCTTCGGCGTGCTCGTGCAGTATCCCGCCACCGACGGGACGATCGACGACTTCCGCGGCCTCGCCGAGCGCGTCCATGCCCGCGGTGCCGCGCTGTGCGTGGCCACCGATCTCCTCGCCCTCACGATCCTGACGCCGCCGGGCGAATGGGGCGCCGACATCGTCGTCGGCACCACGCAGCGCTTCGGGATGCCGATGGGCTGCGGCGGCCCGCACGCCGCGTTCTTCGCCTGCCGCGACTCGTTCAAGCGCTCGCTCCCCGGCCGGCTGGTCGGGGTCAGCATCGACTCCCACGGCAAGCCCGCCTACCGCCTCGCCCTCCAGACGCGCGAGCAGCACATCCGCCGCGAGAAGGCGACGAGCAACATCTGCACCGCGCAGGTGCTCCCCGCCGTGGTGGCGAGCATGTATGCCGTCTGGCACGGCCCCGCCGGGCTCGCCCGGATCGCCCGGCGCGTGGCGACGCTGACGGCGATCCTCGCCGCCGGCCTCGAGCGGCTCGGGTTCGCGGTGGCCAACGCCCGGGCCTTCGACACCCTCCGCCTCGACACCGGTGACCGGACCACGGCACTCCTCGCCCGGGCCGTCGAGCACGGCATCAACCTCCGCCGGCTCGGCGCCGGCAGCCTCTCGATCACGCTCGACGAGACGACGACCCGGGCCGACGTCGAGCGGCTCTGGGGGGTGTTCGCGGCGGCGGGGCAGTCGCGGCCCACGGTGGCCGATCTCGAGCACGCCGCCGGCCCGCGGCTTCCGGAGGCGCTTCTGCGCACGAGCGACTTCCTCGGCCATCCGGTGTTCAACTCGCACCACAGCGAGACGGCGATGCTGCGCTACATCCGCAGCCTCTCCGACCGCGACCTGGCGCTCGACCGCAGCATGATCCCGCTGGGGAGCTGCACGATGAAGCTCAACGCCACCGCGGAGATGATCCCGATCACGTGGCCCGAGTTCGCCGCCGTCCACCCCTTCGCCCCCGCCGACCAGCGCGAGGGCTACGCGCTCCTCGACCGGCAACTGCGCGGCTGGCTCACCGAGGCCACCGGCTACCGCGGCATCAGCCTCCAGCCCAACGCCGGCAGCCAGGGTGAATACGCAGGCCTGCTCGTGATCCAGGCGTTCCACCAGTCGCGCGGCGAGGGGCACCGGACGATCTGCCTGATCCCCTCCTCGGCCCACGGCACCAACCCCGCCAGCGCCCAGATGGTGGGGATGGAGGTGGTGGTCACCGGCTGCGACGAGCAGGGCAACGTCGATCTGGTCGAGCTCGAGGCCAAGTGCCGGCACTACGCCGACCGGCTGGCGGCGGTGATGATCACCTACCCGAGCACGCACGGGGTGTTCGAAGCGCAGATCAAGGAGCTGTGCGCGATCGTCCACCGCCACGGCGGCCGGGTCTACATCGACGGCGCCAACATGAACGCGCTGGTCGGCCTGGCGGCCCCGGGTGAGTTCGGCGGCGACGTCAGCCACCTGAACCTCCACAAGACGTTCTGCATCCCCCATGGCGGCGGCGGACCGGGGGTCGGGCCGGTGTGCGTGGTCGCGGATCTGATTCCCTTCCTCCCCGGCCATGCCACCGGCGGGCTGCCGGCCCCGCACGTCGGCGCCGTGTCGGCGGCGCCGCTGGGCAACGCGGCGGTCCTGCCGATCAGTTGGATGTATTGCCGGATGATGGGGCCCGACGGGCTGGTGCAGGCGACCGAGGCGGCGATCCTCGCCGCCAACTACGTCAGCCGCCGGCTGGCCGACCATTTCCCCACCCTCTACCACGGCCCGTTCGGCCGCGTCGCCCACGAGTGCATCCTCGACCTGCGGCCGCTCAAGGAGACCAGCGGCATCACCGCCGAGGACGTCGCCAAGCGGTTGGTCGACTACGGCTTCCACGCCCCGACGCTCTCATTCCCGGTGCCGGGCACGCTGATGGTCGAGCCGACCGAGAGCGAGCCGCTCGAGGAGCTCGACCGGTTCGTCGAGGCGATGATCGCGATCCGCGGCGAGATCCGCCGCATCGAATCGGGCCAGTGGCCGCGCGACGACAATCCGCTCAAGAACGCCCCCCACACCGCGGCCAGCGTGGCGGTGACCGAGTGGGACCACCCCTACCCGCGCGAGGTGGCGGTGTTTCCCCTGGCAGGCCTCGAGCGGCGCAAGTACTGGCCGCCAGTGGGGCGCGTCGACAACGTCCACGGCGACCGCAACCTGTTTTGCAGCTGCGTGCCGGTGGCGGCCTGGGCCGAGGGGGACAAGGGCGAAGCGGAGGGATCGTGACGGCGACGAGGGCGCGACCCATGGCCACGATCTCGTCGATCCGTACAACGCTGCTCGAGCAGTTTCCCGAACCGCAGACGAGATCATGATGATCTTCGTCGATTCCGCGATCCCGATGTCCGGGGCATACGTTCGAGGCAGCACAGTGCGCCGGTGATCATCGCCAGCACGCTCGTCAGGCCGGAGTGGTCGATCTCGGGGATCGGCGCGGGGCCGCTGGCCGGACCGGCGAGGCGAAAGCCGAAGCCCGACTCCAGAGCCGCCGCGTCGTATCCCAGACCAATTCTCGAAGAGAGGTGGTTCTTCCGGGATTTCAGTGGCAGGGTAGCTGCGGCCTGAGGTCAAGCTTCCCGCAGAAGAACAGGATTCGCGTTCTGTAGTTCACGAATGACCGGAAGCCGCGGGCTGCGTACTTCAGGGCCTGGATGACGCTGTTGAATCCCTCGCTCGTGGCGTTGGTGATGCGGTGACGGAAGTAGCTCAGCAGGTTCGGCAGATGACGCTTGAGCATCCTGGCCTCCTTGATGACGGGCCGGAGGCGACAGCGCACGCCCCAGGCATACCACTGGCTGAAGAAGTCCTCGGCGCTCGTGGTGTAGACGTGCCGCCAGAACCAGCGGAACTCCTCCTTGATGGCCCACGCGCGAGCGGTTTTCAGGCCATTCTGCCGGATGGCCGCGAACCTGCGTCGCTGCGCCGGCGAGAGATTGGCCTTGTTGAAGAGCCAGA